>CALFOL010000758.1 GCA_937919915.1 uncultured Planctomycetaceae bacterium | reverse complement strand
CGGTCGTGTCTGCCTTCGGCTGCAGGGATGCCTGAGCGGATTTGAATTCGCCACTGCCAGGGACTTTGCCACCGATCGTTTTGATGCGGCGAGCCAGATTCTGGGCGTGCGTCAATTCTTCGAGGACGTCAGCCTGCAACGACTTCTTGATTTCTTCTGCCCGCACGCCATCCAGATTGATGGAATTGGCGATATAGTTGGTGACCGTTTCGATCTCCATCCAATAAGCCACTTTGAGTTCTTCGATGATCTGTTCGCGAACGACTGACATAAGTTTCCTTCGAGCTAATTGGTTGTTTAATGATAACGTTTTTGACAACACTCTGACGACGTCTGTCGTGTGAGATGCCTTACATCAGTTCGTGACCTTTGCTGCCTCAATAGCACACTCGTAGCTGCACCGCCCTGTTAGTCGCAGCCGGTTTTTCGCAAAGACCTAATAGCCAGCATTGAGCACCTGTTTAATGATCGGTAACCGAGTCAACCACACGACCGGTCCAAGGCCTACGGCGGAATAGAGCTGGCGAAAGACTTCAACGCCCGTCACCCAGCTTCCGTCCGCCATCCGACCATGCATCTCAGCTATGAGTTCGTCCTGAGTTTTCCCAATCGAGACAGGGCTAAAATCGGGTGCAGCGATATTCGTAAAACGAATGCGATCGTGGCGGTCCATCCGACTCAGCATCCGTGTTTCTCGCATGCAGAGCGGGCAATCTCCGTCGTAGAACAATTCGATGGTGTGAGCTGGTTTCATGTATTTTTCCGTCATGGTCCTTCGGCGAATATTCGTGCACGTGTGTCACCGTGGCAGGGTCGGGCTAACCATTCCCCGCCACGAGCACGGCGTTGCTGCTGAGATCTGTTTACTTTTCAGGTGACTTGGTCTGTTCAGCGGGTGTTACATTGGCAGCCAGCACCGTGATCAGGGTGGAGCAGATGGCTACTCCAAAAACGAACATCCCAAAGATGAATATTCCGATGTCACTCATCTCGACCTCCATTCAACATCAAAGTGCCCAGTGACAGGATCGATGGCACCCAAAGGCCGACAAAGGCTCCCTGCTCTTTATTGCCTGTGAACCAAAGTGAAACTGACACCACGAGTGATGCTCCGGCCGCCAGGGTGTACCCCAACTTAGCCATTGATCGCCGCTTCATTTTCGCATCTCCCCGCTTTGCCTAACGAACGGATTTGTTACTGCAGTTTGTAGACTGCCCACTTATTAAGACCACGAGAAAACGTTTCACCAAGTGGTGTTCCGAGTTTTCACGCGCGCGGCGGACAGTCGTGGAAGCGATTGAAAAAGCAGACTCAAGAACAGCAGGTAAAATCCCGTAAGCCGCCGGCATGAGCTACGGGTTCGCGGAGACTCCGGTGCCACAGGCTCCCGGCTGGCGCAGGCGGGCCACTTCAGGAAAACGCCATGCGGTTCATTCAATTGGGCGGCAGCGGACCGTCCAAGCGCCCGGTCGTCGCGGCTTCCGCGATGCGTCGCAGCATGCCGGTGAAGATGAACTGGTGCAGCGGCCAGATGGAATACCAATAGCAAAGGCCGAACAAGCCAACGGGATCGAACATCGCGGTTTGAGTGATGGTGCAGCCAGCTTCTGTCGGCGTGACCACGAACTCCAGCCAGGCACGTCCCGGCAGTCGCATCTCGGCGTGTAGTCGCAGAATGTTTGGAGCGTCGATCTTTTCGACTCGCCAACAGTCGAGCGTATCGCCAACGTTGAGCTCAACAGGCTTACGGCGGCCGCGCCGTAAACCGGGGCCCCCGACCAGCAGGTCCAGGAAGCCTCGAATTCGCCACAGGAAATTGCCGTAATACCAACCTGTCTTACCACCGATGCGCTGAATTGGGGCGAATGCTTTTTCCGGCGGCAGGTTGACGGCAATTGTCCGGCAGTCGACGAGTCGGTTGCCAAATTGTTCACCGCCGAAGCGTTTAGGAGCTTGTGAAGATGAAACCGCATCCTGCCAACGCGTTGCAGCGAATTCGCTGTCTTCTTTGGATAACGCTCGTTCAATCGCGGCTGTCAATGACATCGGTCGCAGCGGAAACGCGTCCAACGCCGATTGATCATGAACGACGGTTGGATTCTTCAGACTTTCGACCAGCTTGCGGCCGATCGTGGCGTAGACCGGTGTGACCAACCCTAACCAGAGACTCGACAAACGCGCCGAAAGAAACGGTACTGGAATCATCAGCCGTTTCAGTCCGCGTTGTTTCGCGTATTCACGCATCAGGTCTCCGTACGAAACCTGATCCGGTCCACCGATTTCGTAGACCCTGCTTTCACCAGCTTCATGATCAAGTGCAAACGATAAATAGGCGAGCACGTCTTCGATGGCGATCGGCTGAGCGGCAGTGGAAACCCATTTCGGGCAGATCATTACCGGTAGTTTCTGTACGAGAGCCCGAATGAGTTCAAAGGACAGGCTGCCCGATCCGATTACGATTGATGCTCGGAACTCAATGACCTGAGCACCAGATTCCTGCAGCACGGCACCAACTTCGTGACGGCTTCGCAAATGCTTTGAGAGTGATTCGTCCTGAACGCCCAATCCGCCGAGATAGACGATACGTTTGACGCCGCTGGCCTTCGCGGCCTGGGCAAAATTCCTCGCGGCCAGTCGATCCTGTTCTTCGAAGTCCTGCCCGCAGCCCATCGAATGGATCAGGTAGTAAGCAGTGTCGATCCCTTCCAAGGCTGCTGCAAGAGTCTCCGGTCTGGTGACATCGCCTTCGACGATTTCGACATCGTCACCAACTCGCGCTCGAAGGTATTCTGGCT
>CALFOL010000757.1 GCA_937919915.1 uncultured Planctomycetaceae bacterium | reverse complement strand
TCGCCCACGTTGCGGTTCGGCGTTCTGATTCAGTGATGAAGTCTTGCAGCCGCGAGCGAATCACCGCATTCACGCAAGTTCGATGCGGCGACCGATGCAGTCAATAAACTAGTTGACTTCTTCGACGCTGTAAACTGATGCTTTATGCGTAGTGCAGAGGTTAAACGTATCACCAACAGTCGTGTTTGACAGCACTAGCGGAACCAGAACTCCCAGATTAGCACCGCGGAAATAATTTGTGATCACGCCAGCGGAGATGAAACCTGACACTGGCGCTGCCAGGTGAACGTTCGATAAGGCACACACAAATGGATACAGCTTTCTTGCAAAATCCCTATTAATGGATAGCGGTGCCAGATCCCAAAGACGGGCCATTAACGACATCGAGTTAATCAACCAGAAGAATTCTCGGCGCTGTTTGCTGCGTTCGTTTCGGTGCTTCACAAAGTCTACAAGGCTGGAGAAGTTCGCGGCTGTTCTGGCTGCAGGACGCACTGCCAGCATTCCCAGAAACTGACCAATCGTGTTGTCGATTCGGCCGTCTGCATAACGGCGTAGATCGATCATCGAATTCACTGCAAGTAACTGATTCGGCTTTAGCCGACGATCTGGTGACTCATTGAAGACTTCCGCGATGGCTTGCTTCAGAATTCGTGTCGCCGGAGTCGGTTGAGACGCGTTGCTCCTGAGATATGGACGGACTGCCGTCTTTGTCTGGGCTGGCCATGAAAGAAGGTCCGCGGTGGGAATAGAACGTAAGAAAGCGACAGGGCGGGAAATGGACGCAGGGAGGAAGCCTGGACACTAATTTGCATCTGGTGTGCTACGACTTTTCATCGCGGCGGATCGTACCGAGCAGGTTTATCAGGGGCAAACAGTGTATATCTGTTGTGGGCTGCAACGCAGTGTTTCAAACAGACGAAGTACACAGGGACACAGTATGCCACAAAAAAAGGCACGCTATCGATCAGCGTTGGCGGATCGCGGAGTGACTTGATTCCACGAAATTGAAGCAGTCGAGTCCGTTGCATAAGGCGCTCGACAAAGCCTGCACCGCAACGGAAGAAACATTGGCCAGGTATTTCGCTCCGACAGCAGCGTTGTCCCACTCCGGTGAGATTTCAGGCATCAGCGTCCGTCTTGTTTGAAGTCAATGCTTTGTTGAAAAATGTCAGTAAGATTCGAAATGATCGCCGTGGCTCGAAAGGAGTTGGAGTTTTGAGGCATCGGTTTCGGTGTTCGATATGTTGAATGGACTGAAGTGACTCAGTATTCTGATGGGAGCTGGTGAAACGGAGTGAGGCTCTGCGGGGACGCAACCTCACAGGGGATAGCCAGTTGTTGCGGTGCGTCGACGGACGATTTCAGGGCATTCTGGCAAACACCAGAACGCCTTTTTCGTTGTGCGATGGTTATGCGATCACGGTGACGGCCACGTGCGGCGTGGTGGATTCCGTCGCGGGCACACGCTAAACTGATTCCCCGACCGCGCGATTGCTGCGTGGTTCCTGCCTTTTTTTTCCTCCCGTTTCGAGGTGCTTCTGTGGTTTCATTTCGCCGTGCTGTAGCCTGCCTGTTGCTTCTTGCTGTCTCGTCTTCGGCTTACGCTCAAACAAATACTCTGAAACTGGAGAAAGGTGATCATGTTTCCATCATTGGAAACACGACGGCAGACCGACTGCAACATCACGGATGGCTGGAAACCTATATCCATGCGATGCATCCGGAACTGGATCTGACGTTCCGAAATCTGGCGGTGCCGGGCGATGAACCGAAATCACGGCCGCGTGAAGATAACTTCGGAAGTCCCGACCAGTGGCTGACAAAAAACGAAACGGACGTTGTGTTCGGTTTCTTTGGGTACAACGAAGCGTTCCGCGGGCCGGATGGCGTCGAAGGTTTTCGCAAAGAACTGGCTGAATGCATCGAGGGCATGCTGGCTCAGAAATACAACGGCGAGTCTGCTCCGCGCATTGTGATGTTCTCTCCGATTGCTCACGAAAACCTCAACAGCCCCCATCTGCCAAACGGTTCAAAAAACAATGTGAACCTGCATCTGTACACGGAAGCAATGCGGGAAGTCTGTGCTGCCAGGAATGTCGGTTTTGTTGACTTGTTTGGCCCGTCCAGCGAATTGTATGGCAATGCCAACAAGCCTCTGACAATGAATGGTATTCACCTGCTGGACCATGGCAATAAATCGATTGCTGCGGTCATCACGAAGCAGTTATTCGGGACAGCACAGCCGAAAAGAAGTCTGCCGGAAGTGCTGAAGTTGCGTGAAGCTGTGCTGGAGAAGAATTACCATTGGTTCAGTCGTTATCGTGTTGTTGATGGTTACAACGTGTTCGGTGGTCGATCCAGGCTGGCGTGGTTTGATCAGTCGAATGCTGACGTGATGATGCGAGAGATGGAGATCTTTGATGTGATGACAGCCAACCGCGACAAACGTGTGTGGGCGGTCGCCAAAGGTGATGATCTGGAAGTCAAAGACGACAATCTCCCTGAAGAACTGGTTGTTCAGACGAATAAAAGGGGTGACCTCGCAGACGGCAGCTTTTCTTATCTGTCGGCGGAAGAAGGTCTGACGAAAATGAAACTGGACGAAGGTCTGCAGGCCAACGTCTTTGCATCAGAAGAAATGTTTCC
>CALFOL010000756.1 GCA_937919915.1 uncultured Planctomycetaceae bacterium | reverse complement strand
GATTCCATGAATACCAATCTACGATTGGCAGCTACCTTTTGCGGGTGTGAACGACGACCAGCAATAAATTGACGATCTCACCGCAACGATGATGGCGTCAGGCAAGGCAGCTGTTCATTTCTGACACGCGGTACGAATGCCAAACCTGTTTCCATGACGGGGTCGCTACATCTTTTCGTAAACCGCTCGAAGTCCGCACACGAATGTCTACAGCAGGTTGCGCTGTCGCAGTGCGACAAACTGATTGATCAGCGGCACCGTTAGTTGTTGCGGCTCAATGTCCAGCACATGAACCCCGGATCGTTCCAGCGCATACAATGCCTGTCCGCGATCGCGCAGGAGGCGATACGTGACGGCTTGTTTTGCTCCATCCAAAACTGTGTCTACAGGAGCATGAATGATCTGGTTTAACAGTGGTGTCCGCAGCGCGGCGAACAACACCAGATGTCGCCGACTGAGTGTTCGCAGGGAAGCGCATTGCAAACGCGATGTCTCTGCGTCACTGAGATCTGACAGTACGACAACCAATGAACGTTTGGATTGCCGCGTCTGCAGTTCGGCGTGGATGCGTGTAAAGTCGGTTTCCTGGTATTCCGTGTGCAGGTCGTAGACGCAGTCGACGATGCTTCCCAGTGACTTTATGCCAACAACCGGTGGCAGGAATCCGCGGACCTCACTGTCATACGCTGCGACACCACATCGGTCGCCACTTTGTAAAGCGACTCGGGAAAGGTTCAGTGCCGCATCAACGGCACAATCGAGTTTCGAGCCGCATCCTGTGTCGCTGCCCATTAGGCGGCCGCAATCGATCAGAATCATTACGTCGCGGTGACGTTCGATCTGAAAACGGCGAACAATCGGCTGCCGCATTCTGGCGGTCGCACGCCAATCGATGCGTCGTGGGTCATCACCGTCTCGAAACGCATGCAGAGATTCGAATTCCGTGCCCACGCCGTGGTGTCTGGTACGAGTTGCCTTATCCAGCAGCATCAGCTGCGCTGCTGTGTCTTTGGTCAACTTGTCCCACGAAGCGAATGTTTCCGGAAGCACCCGCACGCGGCCGGTACTGTCGACTGCCTGTTGAGCATCCATTAGCTGCCATGGCCCGGACGCTCGGAGCCAGACCGGACCGAAGTGATGCTGGCCTCGATTCGGAATTCGGTACGTTTCTGTCACCTGTTGCTGATTGCCAGCAGCCAGCACACACCGGTGTAGTGAAAATGCCGGTCGACAATCCGCTGGCACGACGTCACGAACATCTGCGTTGACGACATACTGGCCGGAATTCTGCAGCAGCAACGTACCCACAAACGGCCGATCGCGACCAGCCACAACAGGCAGAGTTCGGCTGACAGAAACGGACCGCAGCGCAACCACCACACGGCGCCGATCGATCTCCGCCAGAATTACCAGCAGCACGCATCCGACAGCAGGGACTGCGGCGAACGGAGTCCAGACGAACGTGCCCAGACACAACACGGCCAGCACGATGGCGCAAGTAACAAGATTGCGGCCCGGTCTGTAGGTCACCGCGGCACCTCGACAAATTCGATCATACGGGACAGGATTTCATCAGCTGTCATGCCTTCCAGTTCCGCAGACGAACTCAGCACAACTCGGTGCCGCATGACCGGCAGCAAAGCCGACTTAATGTCGTCCGGATTCACGTAGTCGCGGCCGCTGAAACGTGCCAGACTTTTGGCTGCCATGATCAGCATCAGGCCGGCTCGAGGGCTCGCGCCGACGGTCAGTGATTCGTCATCGCGTGTGGCCTGCAGCAACCGCTGAACATAGCGGATGACTTCCTCCCGCACGAATGTCTCACGAATCACATTGCGGGCGTCCAGAAGCTGATCTTTCGTCATGACTTTCTGCACGCCGGACTCAGCAGACGCGCTCAAGCCTGCCGTAGCGTGGTGTTCCGCCAGCACCCGGATTTCATCGTCGGGTGGCGGATAGGTCATGTGCACTTTAAACATGAACCGGTCCAGTTGAGCCAATGGCAGTGGATACGTGCCTTCCTGCTCAATGGGGTTCTGAGTCGCAAAGGTCATGAACGGGGCCGGCAAAGCGTGCGTCACGCCGTCGTAGCTGACCTGCAGTTCCTGCATCGCTTCCAGCAAAGAGGACTGAGTCCGCGCGGATGATCGATTGATTTCGTCTGCCAGCAGGAAGTTGGCGAACAATGGCCCCTTGCGAAATTCGAAGGTGCGTGTGTCTTCGCGATAAATCGACGAGCCAGTGACGTCGTTCGGCAGCAGATCCGGTGTCATTTGGACGCGATTGAACTCCATGTCCAGCGCTTCGGCGATCGTACGCACCAGCATCGTTTTCGCCACGCCAGGCGGTCCCTCCAGCAGCAGATGGCCGCAGCTAAACAGGGCCGCAAGGGTAAGTTCGATGACTTCGTCCTGACCGAAGATGACTTTCTCCAGTTCTGTTCGAATCGCCTTGTATTGTTCTTCTACAGACAAGCTGAAATCCTCCGCATGGCGTCTTGTGTTTGTTTTTCTGAAAGTGTTTTTCCGGATGCCAGCGCGTCATCGACGGCTCGCGCGGTTTCCAGCAGTCGTGTCGAACGCTGGGGATCTTTTCGAGCGACAGCGGCTGCAATCCGCTCGATATCACCGGTCTCCGGCGGTAGTCCGGAATCAATGCTGATCTGTCGCAGCACTCCGGTTTTCAATTCCTGCAGAAGGCGATTTCGGCCTGCCCCTCCCTCAATGAAAAATCTTGCCATCGCGTGAATGTACTCGCCGATATCACGACGTCGCACCGTTTCGTCCGGCAATGGCGGCCCCGGGAAGATTGCTTCTCGCCAAACCCACAGCCCCAACGCCACCAGAATGCCCAGTGTTGTGGCAGCGTAGCTAAGTCGCGTCAACAGATACAACGGGTTGCCGCGGACTCCCAGGCCATGATAGAACTCGTCAAAGGTGACTGGCTGACCGTCCGGTGTCAGGACGTACGCTGCCAGAACGCTGTTGTCGCTTTTCCCGATCAGTCGGTTGCAAAACAGAATCGGATCAGACACCACCACGATTTCTCCGCGGCCTCGTGCGAATCGTGCGGCCAGAACTCGGGGCTCGGCCTGGCCGTCAGTCCAGAGGATTGCACCGGTGGGTTCTGCTCCTGGTGTAAATGTGTTGAATCCTTCGCCCGGGATCGTGAGTTCATTGACGTGACCATCGATCGAATCCCAGTCTCCAGTGACTGTGACGCTGATCTTCTGCAATGTTGGCGCAAGAGCATTGAGTGCTTCGAAGAAGTCACTGGCGACCTCCTCAGCATCCCGCCGAAGACTTCTATCGCGATGATCGGATTCCGCCGCAGAGTCCGTGTCGAATGTTATCGACTGTTCGAATCCTTCCAGGCCCAGCGTCTGCAGTACTGTTTGAGGCGGGACTTTGAATTGCGCGAGACGTGCCTGCGTCATGAATCTCTTCGCAACAGATGGCGCGACGACAATGCGTCCGCCGTCCTGCACCCACTGTTGCAGGTCGCGCAGGTAGGTGGGCTCTGTTCCGACGATAATGGGATCCGGACCAAGAAATACCAGAGAACCTTCCGGCAGTTTTTCCACGATTGGTGGTGCGAATTGACGACTGACCGGAATATTGAGTTCGTCCAGCGTTTCGAACATCCCTCGATAGCCAAGCCCGCGTGTGCCAAAGGAATCAGTGCCGTAGCCTTCGGAATCGGGCGACTGCATCATGTTCAGCACTGTGAAGCCAAGTGACATGACAAACAGCAGCGACGCAGAAATAATGGCGTTACGCACTGACAGCATTGAAACTCCCTTGAATCAGAGAGCGAATGCGAGAATGTGCTGAACAACATTGGTCATAGTCAGACGAAGCACAGTCCTCGCCACCGTACCATTTGCGGTCGATGAGTTCGACGAACCGACTGAGCGGTTCAGCCAGTGAAGATGTGCGATAGCGTCGCAGCAGTTCTCGGTTGGTGATTCCGAGGCGAAACTTTCGTTTTTCAGAGCGTTCGATGCGGATCAGAGTCGCCTTAAACAGCAGTCTAGAAGCTTTCAGAAAGTCAGCGTTTGCGGCCGCGAGTTCCGCAGACGCTTCCAGTTCGGCGGGATCAACAGATTGCTCACGCGTCGCTCGGTTGGTGACGTCGATTTTCGTTTGGCGAAGTGCGGCCACAAACGACCAGACCATGTGAATGACCAGCACGACAAGCAACACGGATAGCAGAATCGTCACCAGAACTCGAATGGGCATCGGCAAGCCGTTCAGCAATTCGAACAGCCAGAAGATGGGCTTCAGAATCCAGCCAAGTATCGTCTGCCACAGCGCCTGCGTGTCTTCGTTGAGTCCTGATTCTAAACGGTAATCGGGGCGTGAGACAACTTCGGCCGCCGTTTTGCGTACCGCATCTGTGTCTGGCGGAGCCGCCCACGCTGCTGAGGCTGCAACAACGCCGAGGCACATGGCCGCGAACTGAGTGGTAGTCCGCACGTTAATTATTCTTCGAAGATGTCGTCGGCTTCATGAACGTACTCACTGCTGAATCGCTCAGCGTCTTCGACACCCATGTTGTTTGCCAGATGTTCCAGATCGAAGTTTTCATGACCGCAACGGCACGAGAAGTAAAAGACCACGAAGGCTGCCGTAGACAGCACCATCATGACAGACTGCATCAGCGTCCGGACAACAATCTGCAGGTGAAACTGAGGAACCAGTGAAGCGACAACGCCCGACAGGCCCCCAATGCCCCCGATGATCAATCCAAGAATGAACAGGGTTCCGAGATTACCAGTGACGAGATCTTTGCTGCGTTGCATTGCTGCCCCGCCGTTGAGGCGTTCGAGCACCACGACGTGAGTCGCCAACGAGAACCAAAATGCGAACAGAATTCCTGGCAGGATGCAGAAGATCATTCCGAACATGATTGCAACGCCTGTCAGCAGCATGGTCCATACCAGCGGCCAGAATCTGGAGAATGCTGTCTTGATGGAATCTCCAACAGAAGCTTTCTCTCCCAGATACAGCTTTGCGACTGCATCGATGATAGCCGCGTTTGTCACGGGCAACAGGATCATGGCGGACAGCAGTGACAAGCCGATGAGCACAGCAAAAGAAATTTGATTCTGCTGAAACGCAGCGACAAGCTCCTTGAAGTATTCCGCTTGAGCTTCTTCTGAGGCGCCCATCGCGGGCGACTGTGGCATCAAAGAAGCCAACGACAGTCCCAGGACCAGATTGACCGGAACCTGCAGGATGACAACGATCTTCACCAGCACCCCGAAATGATCTTTGGTGATGGCGATTGCGTGGTCCAGGACGCCACTCAGGTCAAGTTTCTTGATTTGATAGCTCATGCCGTCTCTCATCACCTGCAAAAAGGATAGCGCACGGGGTTCCCGTAGTTGCGATTCTTGTGTAAGCGGTTTGGCTTTGCAAGTGATCGAGAATCCGGG
>CALFOL010000755.1 GCA_937919915.1 uncultured Planctomycetaceae bacterium | reverse complement strand
CAGCGGCCCTCTTTCTTTGCTTCTTCGATCAACTTGATCAATCGCTCACGTTCCTCGTCGGACACGCCGTCTTTCCGCGAATGCAGATGCGCGGCGAGTGCCTCTTCCAGCGACCCGCCAAAGAACGTCGTCAATACGTTTTCCAACGCACTGCGGCCTGCCCTGCCTTTCGACTGCCGAGGAGCGTAGATCACTTCACGTCCGCTTTTTCGCCGTCGCAGGTGACCTTTTTCTTCCAGGATATGCATCATCCTGCGCACAGCCATTGCGGTCGGCGCTGACGGAATGGCCTCGACAACCTGGTTGACTGTCGCCTCGCCCAACGCATAGACGGCGTCCATAATCTGCCGCTCACGTCGACTGAGTTGCGTTGAGTCTGACACTATCAAGTCCTGTCATCAGTAGAATAGATCACCACGACATGCCGCGCTAATAAATTAACGATCCTGTCCAATATCCGCAAGTATGATTCGTTAAACAAGTAACGATTCACCAATTCGCGTCGAGGCTGGAGAGCCACACAAATTGAGGTGTTTTTCAGGAAAAACACACCTGCTGCGACTGGAACTTCAGAATGCTTATGTCGGCAAGTTGCCCTTCCCACTGCAAACGCTCCTGAAGTGGATATTCACGGTCGTCCGCCTGAGAACGTTCGGAAACGGTGTTCCAGCTTTCACGATAGCTGTGGGCAAACACCATGAGCTCGGGACGTTACAGCTCGAAGCTTTCGCCAAACTGTGGCACAATCGGATCGTGGTCGCAGCAGTCGGTAATGAGTTCGGCCAACGCCTTCGCGGGCTTTTCTTCTCCGTGCACGACAAAGGCATGGCCGCAGCCTCCATTTTTCTGAAGCTCGCCAAACCACCAGCGGAAGTCTTCTGCGTCCGCGTGAGCTGACAGCCCGTTGACGGTTTCGACAGTGGCATTCAGTTCGTAACGGCGTCCATGAATCGACACGTGCTTCCTGCGTTCCACAAGCTGCCGTCCCAATGTTCCCTGCGCCTGAAAGCCGATGATCATCACTGTGTTTTCAGGGCGAGACACAGCGTGTTTGAGGTGGTGCACGACTCGACCATTCGTACACATGCCGCTGGCGGAAATCACAACGAATGGTCCGCTGCGTTTATTCAGTGCGACGCTTTCGTCTTGAGAACGAATATATGTTAAGCCATCGAAATTGAAAACGTCGTCGTCGTGTTTCAATGTTTCGGTGACTTCTTCGTCCATCTCATCCTGATGATCACGGTAGATGTCCGTCAGTCGTGTTGCCAACGGACTATCAATGAACACGGGCACGCGGCACATGGCGTTTTCGTTGCGGAGTTCGTTTAGCAGGAAGACCAGCAGTTGTGTCCGCCCCAGACTGAACGCAGGAATAATGACGCGCCCCTTCTTTTCCGCTGCTTCGCAGATCACACGCTGCAGTGCTGCTTTAACGTCGGCGGGAGTTGGGTGAACTCGATCGCCGTACGTTGATTCCGTAATCACGACATCGCAGCGATCAACTGGTGTCGGATCGAACAGCAGCGGTTTGTTGCGGCGCCCAAGGTCACCGGTAAAGACAACCCGCTTCCAGATTCCGTCATCCAGCAATTCCAGTTCCACAATGGCGGAACCCAGAATGTGCCCCGCATGGTGAAACTTCAGGCGAACGTCGTCGCCCAGTGTTTCCCATTCGCCGATCGCGACATATTCAAACAACTTCGCCACGCGTTTGGCGTCGTCTTCTGAATACAACGGCACTACGGGCGGATCGCTGTCTTTGGCCTTTTTCGCCCGATACGCAGCGTCTTCGCGTTGGATCTTTGCGCTGTCCCGCAGCATCAGGCCCGCGATGTCGGCGGTAGCGCGTGTGCAGTAAATGGGTCCGTCAAAGCCAGCACGCACCAGACCAGGCAGGTTTCCACTGTGGTCAATATGGGCATGGGACAGAATGACTGCGTCCAGTTTCCGGGGATTGCAGTGGAATTTCTGGTTCTTCGGCAGGCATTCCTCGTCATGGCCCTGAAACAGGCCGCAATCCAGCAAAATTCGGCGTGAATCCGTCTCGATCAGGTGTTGACTGCCCGTGACCTCGCCCGCGGCGCCCAAAAAAGTAATTCTCATGATGTTTCGTTTGAACCGTTTGAATGTTTTCGAACAACGGAGTATTACGCAGACTTTTGGCCGCGGGGCACGCGTTTCCAGCGAAGAAGACCTGCTCCCGCGAGCGAGCACCGTTCACAACAATAGGTAAACTGCTCTAAAACGCCCAACGAATCGATGAATAGTCTGTACCAGAACAGCCGGTGAGGTCAACATTATCAGATGATTTGGCCCGGTAAATTGCGGGGTCCGCCCGATTTATGACGCAGTTTCGGGGAATTGGAGGATCCGTCTGGGATTCAGACGAACACAACTCCCCGCAGATGATGTAAGTTCCTTTGAGTAACAAACAAAGTTAAACTGCGGCGTGAGCCGCCAAATCCAGCACAGATGCCGGAACCGCGACGAAGTCAACATCAGACTTTTGGATATTGAGATCACTGACGATCTCGCTTCACGAGTTCTACAGGAGAACAGTTGATGAACTGGGTACCCAAGTTCAAATTTGCAGAGAATTTCGCCGCGGTGGCCCGCATGGCGATGGTGACCGTACTGGCGTGTACGGCGTCAAACCTGGCAACGGCTGATGAAAAGGCTGAAATCGCCACTGATGCTGCGGAATTATCCGTGGTGGAATTCACCGACAAGCTGATCCAACAGGGATACGAAGACAACGAAATTCAGCCTTCACCGATGGCTGAAGACAGTGAATGGATTCGCCGCGTGTACCTGGATATCGTCGGTCGCATCCCAACGCTGACGGAAACGAAGGCGTTCCTGGAAGACGAGAGCACACGTAAGCGTGCGGCAGTGATTGAGTCTCTGCTGGAAAGTCCGGACTACATTCGCAACTTTACCACAGTCTGGACCAATAACTGTATTGGTCGCGGCACTCCACGACGCGTCAGCCGGGACGGGATGGAGAAGTTCTTTCGAGAAGCGTTCGCCAAGAATCGTCCGTGGGACGACGTTGTT
>CALFOL010000754.1 GCA_937919915.1 uncultured Planctomycetaceae bacterium | reverse complement strand
CGTCAACCTTCAGGCATCGCTCAAGGCGTGTATCGGTGCGCATGTCCTGACGAAAACCGCACTCAACGAGTGGATCGAAGGGGTTCTTACGACTACAGTTGCGGAATCTCGCCACCCTGGAACAACTTCCTCGGCGACGGATTCAACAAGGGCCGGATTGGCGTGACGGAAAAACAATACATGGTGTGCATCTGGGTCGATGCCGATGCCTGCCCCAGCGAAGTGAAGAACGTGATCTTCAAGACGGCGCGGCGGATGCAGATTGAAGTCATGCTGGTTGCCAATCAACCGATGCACATTCCGCGATCGGAATTGATTCACCTGATGACAGTCACGCAGGGTGCGAATGTCGCCGACGACAAGATCGTCGAGATGATGCACGCGGGCGACATCGTGGTCACCAGCGATATTCCTTTGGCGGCCAGAGTCGTCGAAAAATCAGGCGTGGCAATCGGACACCGTGGCGAAGTCTTCGATCACAACACGGTCCACAGCCGACTGGCCTCGCGCAACATGATGGAAGAGCTCCGAGCCGCCGGCATGCAAACCGGTGGACCGCAACCGTTCAGTCAGAAAGACGTTCAGCAGTTTGCCAACGCACTGGATCGCACGTTAACCCAGTGGTTTCGCGACAACGAGGGCCAGGGAAACAGCAAAGCCGTTGACCCGTATGTCAGCTGAAGTCGATTCGACCATGAAGGCGGCATCACATTTTGACCACGAATCAGCGTCATGAACATTCGTGCGATTCGTTTGATTCGTGGTTAAAAAAAACTCACGGCCAGCCACCTTCATGAGCCCGCTGCTCGCAAGTGGTTACCGGCTGCGGCCGTCTTTGATGAGTTTGTCCAATTGTGCCTTCAACCGCGTCGCCACATCCGGGTGCTTGTCGATCACGTTGGTCTTTTCCGCAGGATCATCGGCGATGTGGAATAGCTGATAGTTGGGCACTTTGGTGTTGGCGAGAGGCTGCTCAACAACGACGTTGCGAGCACTCTTCTTACCATAATGATGCAGCTTCCAATCGCCAACTCGCAGCCCATAAGTTCCACTGGCACCATTATCCTGCTGCAGCAGATGATCACGACCCTTTGCTTCTGCCTTGCCGAGCAAAGCTGCGGAAACGTCGAAGCTGTCAACGCAGGCATCATCCGCCAGCGACTGTCCGGACATCGCCGCGAGGCTGGCCGCGAGATCAATGGTGCAAACCAATTCGTCGCTGACACCAGGAGTGATGTGATCTTTCCAGCGAGTGATGAACGGCGTTCTGGTGCCGCCTTCATAAACGCTGTACTTGCCGCCGGAGTAAGGACCTGCAGCACGGTGATTCCCAATTTTTTCGATGGCTCCGTCTTGATAGCCGTCATCCAGCACGGGGCCGTTGTCGGAACAGAATACGATCAGTGTCTTTTCCGACAGATTCAGGCGATCCAGCGTTTTCATCACTTCGCCAACACACCAGTCCAGCTGCACGATGGAGTCGCCGCGATAACCGAGCGATGTCTTTCCCTGAAATCGTTCGTGTGGAATTCGTGGCACGTGAATATCATGTGATGAAAAGAACAGGAAGAAGGGATTATCTTTGTTTTGCTCCATAAATCCGTTCGACTTCTCGACCCATTTGTCGGCCAGATCTTCGTCGCGAAAACGAGCTGCGTGGCCACCGGTGTAAAATCCGATGCGACTGATTCCGTTGTGAATTGTGGCATTGTGTCCGTGGGACCAGTCCATCTTCAGCGTGTCACGATGAGTAATACCGGTGGGATGGTCTTCTGACGGCTTCTTGTTTCCAACCCACAGCGGATCAGCGGGATCCAGATTCAGAACTCGATGATCCTGAACATAAACCTGCGGCACGCGGTCGTTCGTCGTCGGCAGCAGGAAACACGTATCGAAGCCGATTTCCAGCGGACCAGGATTCAGCTCACCGTTCCAGTCCGGGCCGCCTTCGTTGCCATTGGTGCCTTCCGCTCCAAGTCCCAAATGCCATTTGCCAATGACTGCCGTTGCGTAACCAGCACGTTTCAGGATGGAAGCAATTGTTTCAGTCCCCGGTTTAATGATCGCAGGAGCATTCGGCGGGGCGATCCCGGTGCGAGCTTTTCGGAATGCGTAGTTACCGGTCAGCATCGAATACCGAGTCGGCGTGCAGGTCGACGCAGAACAATAACCGCTGGTAAACCGCAGTCCTTCTGCAGCAAGTCGATCGATATTCGGCGTTTGCAGAGCAGTCGCCCCGTAGCAGCTGACGTCACCGTATCCGAGGTCATCCGCCATGATTACGACGACGTTCGGGGGAGAATCAACGGCATTCGCGTTGATGGTACAGAGAGCGGCAACAAGGAAACCTGCAATCAGAAGGCGAAGATCCATAGATGGGAATTTCATTTCAGCGAATTCTGTTGGGACATCACATCGAAGTCGGAGGCCTTGATGTGGAGATTAGAATGGACATGGAGAACTCCCCAATTCTCCAGATCGTTACGGGGAATTCGCCAAGACACGGACAGCCACTTCAGCGATCGGTGGATAAGGTTGCATTTCGAATTCATTGTACGTCTCATCCGTTGTGAATTCACAGAGTAGCTGAAGCCAGTATTCGCCGGGAACTTCTGGAAGCTCCACATCGGCTCCGAAGTAGGCAATCTCACCCTTGACATCCAGGGACACGCTGACGCGGTTCATCGGCAGGATTGCCAGTTCCGACGGCGTCAGTCCCGCTTGCGGAAGGCAGATAATCCACATGCGAATGACACGCGTGGTGCCCGGCTCTGTCGTTGGGGGCGGTCCACGTCGTTTTAACAATTGCTTCTTGACGTCCGAAGGAAGGACGGGCGGTGATCGATCTCTTCCAACGGCAGCATGTGAAAGTTGCGACCATTTCCAATCGGGGTCAGCAGTCATTCTGCCCTTGATCAAAACGGAAGTGGCTGGTGCCACCGTCAGCACTTCTGTGCCTGACACCGGTGACTCATCGATCGTCCATTCCATTGACTGGCACGGGAGCTCAGCAAGTGGCTCGCGAGGCACGGGATCCTCCCACTGCAGAATCCAGACCACCAGGGCGACCGCGACAAGAGCGATGGCAATGCCGATGACGCGTGTTTGGAAATTACCATTCACCAGAAATTGCCTCACCACCGTTTCGCGATCCGAGACTCATCCAGATTCCCAGATCAATGGAATCGGAAACGAACTGAATGTGCCCATCTGCGAAGGCCACATTGACGCCACCCGCGTGATGGCTGTTCGGTGGAACGCCCCATTAAAAATATCCACCACTGTGTGTCGAGGCCGAGCGATGACGTAACAACCCGGGCGATTTGGCGGGATCACGTGGTTGTAACCGATGAGCGTATTCAGTTCCTGCACAACGGGCGTCAAAATCGGGAGCGCATCAATCGGTGCATTTTGCAGGCAGGCAGGCAGACTGGTATGGCTCAAATTCGGTCGCGAGGTTGTAGTCTCGCGGCATGTACCAGATGTTGGCTTTGGCGTTCTTACGGGCTGCATCATTGGTTAGCGAATGCCTGTCGCCAATCGACAGGCGTTCGCTGTACATCGCCGTGTTAGAAGTTCCGTCTGTGATGTCGCGTAGTTGAATGGCTTCGTCACTGGCCAGCGGTATCGCGATGCCATCATATTCCATGCCCCTGGCGGTGAACTTCACGCGACCGCTGCCGGTTGAATAGTGATAACTTCGTGCCAGCCGGGCACGGTCCGCCAAAAGATCGTCCGGGCACAGCAGGACGGATGGAGAACGGACGTTCTCCATCCGGGGATTGCGTGAACGGATTTCTGCCAGGAGAGCTGTTTATTCAAGTTGAGGCAGGAGTCGTTCGAAATGTTTGGCCGCGTCGGGAAAAACACCGAACTGATCATGGTAGGCGTGCGCAGCAGTAGTAGTAGTAGTAGTAGAAATCTGCTTCAGGCGGTTGACGCACACCATCCGGCGGGCTGCGGCAACGGCAGGCAGAAGAAGGGCTAACAACACCGAAAGAACGCCGATCACAACGATCACTTCGGTGAGCGAAAATCCGGACGCAGTACCGCTACCGATTTGCCGAGTGAGTTGTCGCACGCTTCGCATCGTGATAGCCCTCCTTCAATTCAAAATCATTGCCACTGCCACGTTGCTCCAAGATCCAAGATCCCTTGATAAGGCTTGACCGCAACAGCGTCAACGCTGCCTCCCGGTGTCCATCCTCCGACTTGAAGATTAACACTCGAAACGTTTCCAGTATGACCAACATAAAACAGAAATAACGTCCCCATCATTGGAATGAATACAGTCTGTTCAGTCAACGGCACACTCGCGTAGGTTTGCGGGATCGGCATTCCAGGCATGAATGTGCAGCTCTTGACGTGCCCAGTGACGTTTGTTGCGTCTGGCCATGCAAAGGCATGAATGTGCAGGTCAGCAGCCCTCACTGTTGTGCATGAGAGGCATACAATAGAGGCCAGAAAGAAAGACTACATCATTTTCAGTTATCTCCGGGTAATTACTAAGTTTCGACTCCTTCCATCGGTAAGCAGGCAATCCGCGCCCGTTGGAACTGTAGCGACC
>CALFOL010000753.1 GCA_937919915.1 uncultured Planctomycetaceae bacterium | reverse complement strand
TGCAGACTGGGGCTGTCACTGATATGTGCGTTTATTTGTGGGCGGGTGCTTACTCGCTCGCGGGAGCAGGCTTTCTTCGATCGAAACGCGTGCCCCGCGGGCTTAAGTCAGCGTAATACGCTGTAACAGCCGGTGGGCTTACTTCGCCCCCTGTGAAATCAGCGTCGCAACGGCTTCGTCGGGCCGTTGCAATCTTCGCCGTTGCATGTGAACCATGATCGCTTCGGAGCCGACATCGCCGTACAGCCAGATTTCTTCCACCAGTTCCGCGGAGATAACGCGAATCTTTCTACCGGCCTGCCCCAGTCGAGCCACGATATGCGGAGCTTTCATGCCAGCGACAACGCGACCTTCTCGCATCGCCAGTTCCACATCGTCCATTGGCAACGAAGAAACCTGCTCCGATGTCATCCACCTCTTCCGGAGTCGCGTCCATCCAAACTGATGCAGTCGCTGTGCGATGAGCACGGCGTCTTTAGGAGCCACTTCGTTTGCGATAATCCACGCACGTTTCAACAAATCCACCGCCGCGTCACGATGCGGTGGGTGCTTCCAGCGTTCGAATGCCCACAGATACTCCTCTGCCGATCGCTGGATTCCATCCAGCTGATCGTTGTTTAATCGTTTCTCCTGAGCGTCCAGCCATTTCTGAATCGTCGGAAGCTTTTCATCATCTCGTCCGAATTCTTCCAGCAGTCCTGCGACCTCACCCAGTTGACTTCTACCCAGATCCGCAACTTTTTTCAGCCGATAGTCGATGTACAGCTTTCGCAGACGTGCGACTTCGAGCGTTTCTTCCGGCAACTCCGTCGCCACAGCGGCGGCGACCTGGAATCCGTTACCGCCGTCAGCACGCACAGGCTTCAGTAGTTCGGAAAGTCGATGCGTACGATAGAAGCAACGATGCAGCGTCCTTCTCTGCTGATCATTCGCTCCTTCATATTCGGCAACAGGATCTTCCAGAAAACGCTTTTCGACAGCAGATTCGAGGGGTGCGTTTTTACTGTCCCAGCCAGCCAGATGTTTTCGAATTGCCAGCAGGATTTTCGCCGCATCAGCGATGTCCGCCTTTGTCATGACGACAATACTCTCGAATCGAATCGCGTCCAGCACTCTGGAGTCAATGCCCAGGGCACTCCCTTTGTCGACAAGGGCGGACAGCAGCAACGAATCCATAGACGCCTTTTTTCGCTCCAGAGTGAATGCGTTCCGGCGAAGTTCTGCAATCTGTGACTGCAGAAACTCATCGCCGTAGAACTCGGCAATCGGTGCGTATTCATCCGCGAGAGGGTACCAGAGTTCGGGGCTGTCAGCCCCCAGTTTTGCGATGCCGGATTCCAGTCGTTCGTGATCCGTGCGACCAACCGCGATTCGTGAAACCTCCATCTCATAGCGCGTTCCCGATCTCTTCAGAACACCGGATACGGTCATCCTCTGCCCGTCTTCAATATTCTGAGGCACGACGGTCAGTTGCGAAGGCGTCAGCAACATGGGCAGTTTTGTCACACGAAACTGTTTGGCAACGCGACCTTCGTACCGTCCGTCGATGACCAAAGGAGTCTTCTTCTTCGCCCAGACCGGCCATTGCTCTTTCTGCTCCAGAAAGGACCGCACCGTGATCGTCTGCCCCGTGGCAACGGGCAAAAAGCAAAGACAGACCAGCACACAATGGAAGATTCTTCGTCGCAATTGCATGGTCAGAACTTTGCAGGGTTTGGTCGGCCAGGAACTCCACTGCCGTTGTTATTCGGCGGTACGTTTGGCGAATTGTTATTGTTCGGTTGCGGCGATGCAGACTGCGGCTGGTTCCCGCCTGGCTGCATATTCGGCGGTGGGGATCCGTTGCCACCATTGTTTGGCACGTTCTGTGGTGGAGCATTCCCCTGTGGTGACGGCTGCGCAGAAGGATCGGTCGCTTCGGTGTCAGCCTGTCCACCGACATTTTGCGTGGGCATCTGCGGCTGTGAAGCGGGTGCAGCCTTGGGGTCCAAAGTCAGCACAGACTTCTCGCTGAAACGAACCTCGTCCTTGATCATTTGCTCGACCAGTGACAATCCAACCATGACGCGTTTCTCAGCGGCCGTCTCCCCTTTCGGCAACTCGTTAAACATTCTGGGAATGTTGTCACGTGCAGCAAACAGCAGCTCCTGTTTGACGTGATCACTGGCGGACGCGGTGTCCGTCAACCGATCCACCATCGGCTCGAGATCCGCCTGGGTTTGGTCGGCCATCTTCTGCCAGGTTGCATCATCTGTACCCATCGCGTGTGCTGCGCTGACTCTCGTCTTAATCTCCAGGAGCACCTCAAGGTCGGCGGTGTCGCGAGCAAAACTCTCACGACCGAACGCAAACCAGCCTACTCCGAGCAGTACTAACAAGAACACCGCACCGACAGCCTTTGCATTGGCTTCGGCCCAATCCATTAACCCGCCGAGCACTCCGGAGTCATCGTCGTCGTCCCAGTCTTCATCCTCATCGTCGTCTTCGATGTCATCCTCATCCTCATCATCGGGATCGTCGTCTTCTTCCTGACGGCGGCTTTTACGACTCCCCTTCGTGCCGCCGCGACTGGGGCGAGTCGGCTCCATATCGTCATCGTCGTCGAAGGGAGATCCGCCACCGCGGAAGACTTCTTCGTCATCTTTGCCTTGAGAACCACCAGTGCCGCGTGGAAAGAGCTCCGGGAAATCGGCCGCCGGGTACCATTCCTTCTTATCCTCAGAAACGTGGAAGTGACGGCTGAATCGGCCACGACGAAGCAGCCCGTGAATTCGGTCGACGGTGAAAGGGCCCTGCACACGGCCTCTGTTTCGAATCCAATATCGCCCCAACGCACCTGCTCCCGACATTCACGCTTTACTGAATTTTAATGCACAGGCCAAACCGCAACGCGACCGCCAGCCACAAAAGTCTATCCTGGCGAGTGGCCTCTGTCCAAAGGTGGGCTGA
The DNA here is from genome assembly GCA_937919915.1 of uncultured Planctomycetaceae bacterium. Taxonomy (GTDB): domain Bacteria; phylum Planctomycetota; class Planctomycetia; order Planctomycetales; family Planctomycetaceae; genus Fuerstiella. The sequence continues at coordinate 1,612 of CALFOL010000753.1, read as the reverse complement.
CGAAGCCGACATAACCACGTTTATGCCCAGTGTTGCGGGAACCAAAACTCACCGGACGCTGAAAGCTACGCCGGTTCCTGCTGACTCCTGGCGGCGACGAGCGCGGTGGCGCGTTGTGGACTGTGATAGTCGTATCGCACGAGCCAGCTGCGTTCACGACCTATTTCGATTCGCCGTCGCCAAAAATATTGGTCAAAATGGGTAAGCTGGCGACTGGGTCGATTCCATTGAAATCAAGTCCGTGTAGATTCATCCTTGCAGAACCACAGCTCTGAAACTGCCGAAACTGGAGGCCTTTTCGTCGCAGAGCAATGCAAAAAAGTCTGCGTTCGCTCTCAGGGGCGAAGAAATCTGTCAGGAGTATTCTGCAATCCATCTTTCATTTTATTGCTTCTCTGTACCACCATCGGTCTATCCGGCTGTGGCAACTCCGCTGCAAGAAACGCCTTAGAAGAGGCGCAAAAGGCAAAGCTGGCTGCGATGAAAGCTCACGAGACCGCCGAAACAGCACGCGAAGTGGCGGACGACAAACTGCTGAAGGCCGAGGGGAAATCGCAATGGATGCACAGTTTGTTAGCTTCCAGAAAGCAAGGGACGCCGCGACTTCCGCCAAGATTGAGGCGCAAAAAGAGCGTTCCCGAACTGACGAACGGCGATTAGTCGTCGAAGCAAAACTCGAAGAAGCCGACAAAGCGACTCAGGCCGCTGCTTCCTCAAAAGAAGCCGCCGAACGAGCACAGAAAGTCGCCGTAGAAGCCACTCGCGAAGCAGCCGTTGCCCGCGAAGCCGCCGAAAAGGCCAGGATTATCGCAGAGAAACAACAAGTCGCTTTGGTCAACGAACGCAAAGCCACGGACGCTGTGATTGCCGCGCTGTAGAAGGCTCAGGAGGCTTCCGCCGAAACACAGAAAGCACTCGCGGAAAGTCGCGCAGCGATCGACGAACAGCGAGCTCAGGTTATGGAACTGATTGCCAAAGCGGAGGAAGTCAAAGGGGCTGCAGCCAAAGCGGAAGTTGCTGCCCAGGAAGCTCAACAGCAGGCCGGTGAGCAGCAGCAGCAGCAGCGCGTTGCCAATGCAGCGAAAAAAGCCGCCGCCGATCGACAGGCAGCAGCCGATCGCGCGATCGAGAATGCTCAACAGGAACAAGCCGTAACAACGAAGCTGAAGAACGAATCTGAGGAACAGGTGGAATTGTTGAAGTCTCTCAAGACGCAGGTCGAAGCGGCGGAAGCGCGAGCGAAACAGGAGCAAGCCTCGGCACGAAAGGCCGCGAACGAAGCGAAAGCCGCTGCTGAGGCAGCAAGAATCGCCGCGGAAGCAGAACGAACTGCCACGAAGGCGGCACAGGCGGCGCTGCAACGTGTTCAGCAGGCTGGCATGAGCCGCCGCCATGCTGAGAATCAGGGCGAAGCTGCGATCCGCCACCTGAAACAGGCCGAATCCGGCAAGGTGTTGGTTCCGGGAACTCCCGTTTCGTCGCCAAGCGACAAAGAGACAGAGCCTGCGAAAGTAGCAGTTCATTTTGCGCATAGGCTAATTTACGGCGTTTTGTGGCCGGCTCGGGGATAGGGATGTTGAATTGTCGGTTCAACTTCAGACGTGGTGCGTCT
>CALFOL010000752.1 GCA_937919915.1 uncultured Planctomycetaceae bacterium | reverse complement strand
AGGAAATCGATCCGAAACCATCACTCAATTGCCGACCGCTCGCATTCTCACCATTGTTCCAATGACCGAGAAACGCTGGGATGATGCGGCGAAGTTTACCTCACGGTGGGTAGAACTCGCGCGAGAACAGGATTCGGAGAAAGCACTCATCGATGCCATCTGGCATCAGGCACTTGTGCTGCGCAGCCAAGGACAATGGTACAAAGTACTGCAAGCCTGCGAAGAAATTCGGCAAATTGCCAGGGACTCCAAGACTCGAATCGATGACATTGATCCCATCGATCCCGTAGGACTGCGCCAGCAGGCATCCACGGAAGTTACTGCCGCTCTTGACGTTTCTGCTGCAGGGTTCGAATGGGACTGGATCCTTGGGCCAGCTTTGGAACAGGAAAACTGGAAGCTGGCGGAAATCGTCATCCGTCAACAGGAGTTGTTGAATAGCTCTGCATCCGTGGACGCTTTGCAGATCCGAATGTACACTGACCTCTTGGCGGCGGCCAGAACCGGCGATGCAGCTGCAGTGCTTCGTTCAATTGAGGAGTTCGATAAGCGAAATGGTTCACTTTCAACGCCACTAAAGCGCATTCGTGACGCGGCATCAGCGAAAATCACAAGCGTTGCACCAGCGTCGGAGTAACGTGTTCCGTCGTCCCTTTGGTTCCGGGCCTATGGCGCCTTCTTTCGCTGCAGCCGCAACCGACATCGCCAGGCCAACGTCAGTCCGCATGTGCTTAACAGCGTAGCCATGATGATGACAATGGGAAGTGTACGTCTCATGCAAGGTCTCCTCTAAAGTTCGGGGCTTAAACGGAGATCGACGTTGTTCAGCAACTTTTGACATTCATGACAGTTCGCGCAGTCATTGATTATCCCGCTGAATATTCGTATGTTCGATGGCGATCTGCGGAGATTCCGTCGGTTGTTGCGTAGACTGGAATTTCGCTTCGGAAAGGTGATTTCGGACTTTTCGATTCCCGATGGGCGCATTTTCTGCGATAACTAGGGAAATGACTTGGACTACTCAGCACAGCGGAGAGCTTTGACATGAACGAGTTCCAGATGAATCGGCGACAGGCTCTGATTGCGAGCGGCCTGGGCACTATGAGTCTCGGTATGCCGGGATCCGTTTTCGGCACCGACAAGATCGATGCCTCCGGTAAGGCAGTGGCCTCCGCCAAGTCCTGCATCTTTGTGCTGCTGTGCGGCGGACCAAGTCACGTCGACACATGGGACATGAAACCGGATGCGCCGCTGGATTATCGCGGCCCGTACGAGCCCATCGCCACCAAAGTGCCGGGCATGCTGTTGAATGAGATGCACACGGGGCTGGCAAAGCTAACTGACCACTTCACGCTCATCAATTCGATGTCGCATCCGGGAGCGATCAGCAATCACTTCGACGCGATGCACAATCTGCTCAGCGGGCAGTCGACGGAACGCGTCGAGCAGGGCAAACCGAATTCCCAACCATACATTGGTTCGCACGTCGCCAAACACAAGCCGAGCACACGGAATTTCATTTCCAACGCGTGGCTCATCAAATGCGTGGGACCGCCCGTCTTCTGTGCCCCCAACGTTGGAATTGGCGGCTACCTTGGATCGGCCTTTGCTCCGATGTTTGTCGGCTCGGCAACCAACCATCCAGCGATGGAAGATTTCAAACCACCAGTAATCTTTAACCCGTTCGATGAGAACCGCTTCGACGAGCGCAAGGGATTGCTCAGAAACATAGAATCCGAGGAGTACGACAGGGACCAGCAGGTGAAGGACTGGTCTGATATGCGTGAAAAAACCTACGAAGGCCTGACGCGACAGGAAGGTCGGCAGGCGTTCGACCTGCATCGCGAGCCTGTCGAGATTCGGGAACGCTACGGGATGCATCCGCTCGGGCAAAACCTGCTGCTCGCCAGACGCATGGTGGAATCGGGCGTCCGCTTCGTCACCGTCAACGGCTGGACGGGCCAGGCAGCGCATGACACGCAAGGTCCGCCGAGCAGCAGCTGGGACATGCACGGCGGAAACATGGGCATGGGCAATGCCTTCGGCAACGGCTCTTACGGCATGGGATTCTGTTTACCTCGATTGGATCAGGCCTTGTCTGGTTTGTTTACTGACCTCGTGGAACGCGGCATGCTGGACGACACGCTGGTTGTGGTGACTGGCGAATTCGGTCGCACACCGTATGTGTTAAAGCAGTCGCCTCCCGGACGCCAGCACTGGCCGCGGTGCTTCTCTTCCATCATCGCAGGAGCGGGCATCAAGGGTGGCAGCGTCTACGGTAAGTCCAACAAGTACGGTGAACATCCAACACACAATCCCGTTCGCCCGGAAGAACTGGCGGCGACCATCTATCACGCGCTCGACATTCCCATCAACGATCCAACGGATGGGACTGGTATTTCTCGCACCCTGACAACGGGCAAACCGATCATGGATTTGTTCGGATGAAATCGTAGACCGGACCAACCGCAGCGCCGTTCCGGCACGGGACGAGGCAATCGCATGTTGTTACAGCGTAGTACGCTGATCACTTTGAATGGAAAATGACTTGAACCGTCCCTGATAAAGATGCCCCGTCCCGCCGGTCTTGTAATGAGCATGCCAACGCATCGTGTGCATCACCGTCAGGCGGCGGAAGAACTCGCTCACCTGATCAGCGGTCTCTGGCCGTACAACAAAATGCCAGTGATTTGGCATCGCCACCATCGCGAAAATCGGCAATGGAACGATCTACCAGGTCTCGTCCACCGCCCGAATGAAGGCCAAATAGTCTTCAGGCTTCTCAAAAATCGTGAGCCGTGCCACAGCTCGATTGAGCACATGGAAGACTTCACCAGCGGGGCAGTTTCGTTTCGTTCGTGGCATCATGCGATCATACCACAAACAAGCACGAAGATAATGAGACCTGACCGACCTGACCCTTTTTGTGTCTCCCTTTTTGTGTCTCTTCTTCCTAACCCGCGAACATGTGATCCTGCGATCAAATATGAAGTCGTCTTTTCTGCGACAAAGATCTGACGCCGCATCGGTTGTGGCTTTTTCGCACAAAACACGCTTTACGGTTTTGTGTTCGCTGCTGTGATCGCATGGGTGATCACGAAACTCGTCAGTTTTTCGCTTTCGAACCACCCCGTCCACATGTTGTGTCCCTGGCCCGCCACCACTTCCAGGGTCATTTGACCGCTCAGTTTCCCATATCTCTCAGCCACCGTGCCCGAGTTTGCTTCCAGCGGGACAACTTTGTCGTCGTCGCCATGAATATGAAAGATCGGAACACCGGCAGCAGCCAGAGGTGCTAAGCGATCGATAGGATTGTATTTGCCAAGATCAGTCCTCAACTGTTCTGTTGTCAGCTGAAACGCACCGGCTGCGCGATCCAGCCCTGGGTAACTGGCGATGTTGCAGACTGGATAAATTCCTGCGATCCCGCCAACCAACTGCGAATTTTCCGTTGCCCAACTGTAGAGCATCAAACCACCGCGACTCCGAGCCAGCAGGACCGGCTGTTTGCTGAATTGACGAGTCTCAACCAGATGTTTGTACAGCGTTGAGTAGTGTTCGCGACCTGCCGGACTGCCATACGATTCACCGACGTCAATGCCCGCAATGGCGATACCTGCTGCAAGAAATCGTTCGAACATCCACAATTCTGCTTTGCCCGGCAGATTCTCCAGCGTTGGAGCGTACCAGACCCATGGTGTATTCGGCTTCACTTCAGGCGGCAAGATGACGAAAGCGTCGTGGCCATTCAGCGTAAGCACTTCGCCAGGCAACGGCAGTACTTTCGTGCTGACACCGATCTGAGTCTCCTGCGCTGATAACTGACCGAAGGCGCTGAGAGTCAGTGTTGGCAGAAACAGGAGCGTGAGTAATCGAGAGTTCGAGGTAATTTCCATTTGATCCATTGCACAAAGTTCAGGTGAATAAGAACTAACGGTCAGATTTTCTGTTCGGTGGATTCCGATGTCAAATCAGCGTAGGCCCAGCGCATCCGTCGCCGTGAGCGGGCGCAAAAGGTGTTGATCCCGCATCGAAACGGTTGATCAGATTTGTAGCAAACTCAGGCTTTCGGTCCAGCGGTGTCAACTTCAGATTGTTGACCGCAGTCTGCTCCTCAGTCACCAACCGGCCCGCTGTCCAGGGAAGCGAACTCGAGACGCCCCGTGCGAAATAACAGCGCCGAACGGGATTGGCTGCGTCGCACATAGCAGCTTAATAACGTTGTCTGCGGCAAGACCGGCGTGGCGTCCTGTGGTTCGTTCGACACCAGCCTTGATACTCGCGTTTCCCTGCCGTCCCGCTGGGACTACAATCGCACTTCCGAAAAACACTCATCATGTGTGCTCCCGCTTGTCCGCTCTTCCTCCTTAATAACGTTGGATTCCGCGACCCGCACCAAAACGCCCATTTTCGCAGGGAAAACTCCCTCTGGTCGGAATCACAGGCGTCACTGGTCGAAAATCGCTGCATTCCTGCAGGCTGGTTTGCATTTCTGCCTGTGGAACTCATACTTCGCCCGAAGTTGAACACTGTTTACTTAGGTGGCGGTCTGCGCTGAAAACCGCGGACTGGGGAATTGCAGGACCCTGACGTCATCCTTTTTGCCCGTCTTAAAATAGGCCTGCCGGAAAAAAAAACGATGTCTGTGGCTACGGAATTTCCAATCCCTCTGAATCAGTACCAGGTTGTCACGCTTGATCCCGCTCAGCCGAAACTGACTGACGATCAGCGCCAACAACTGGCTGCCAACATTCAGTTGTGCCGTGACGCGATTATTTTCTTTACCGCCATCGCTGACGCAAAGGGTCTGGGCGGCCACACGGGCGGTCCTTATGACACCGTGCCTGAAACTCTGATCATGCACGGCTTCATTGATAACGCTCGCAAGGGCGGAACACCAGACGTGCTGCCGATCTTTTTCGACGAAGCCGGTCACCGCGTTGCCACACAATACCTGATGGCCGTTCTGGAAGGCGATATGGATGTGGAGCGATTGTTCCACTATCGCGAATACCTGTCACACCTGCCTGGTCATCCGGAAAAGGGATTCACAGAAGGCGTGAAGTTCAGCTCGGGGCGACTGGGGCACATGTGGCCATACGTCAACGGTGTGGCCATCGCCAACCCGGACAAGGTTGTCTTCATGCTGGGTTCCGACGGATCTCAGATGGAAGGTAACGACGCGGAAGCCGCACGACTGGCTGTCGCTCAGAACCTGAATCTCAAGCTGTTGATCGACGACAACGATGTCACCATCGCCGGACATCCTTCTGACTACCTGCCCGGTTTCAGCGTGGCAAACACGCTGGAGGGTCACGGTCTGAAAATCGATATCGGCGACGGCGAAGACCTGGACAGTCTGTACGCGCGCATGTGTGCGGCAGTCACCACGGACGGCCCGATCGCACTGATTAACCGTCGTAAGATGTGTCCGGATATCAAGGGCCTGGAAGGCAGTGCTCACGGCCACGATGTGATCAAGACGGCTGTCGCCATTGACTACCTGAACGCCAACAATCGTAAAGAAGCCGCGGAATATCTCGGCACAGTCACCAAAGGCCCTGGCGGTCCGACTTATCAGGGCTCCGACTCCAAAAGCGTGGGAAAAAACCGCGACCTGTTCGGCAAGATCCTGAACGAAATTCTGGACGGTATTCCGGAAGCGGAACGTGTGGCCAGCGTCAAAGTCTTCGACTGCGACCTGGAAGGCAGCTGCGGTCTGAATCATGTCCGAGCTTCTCATCCGGAAGTGTTCGTTCGCGGTGGCATCATGGAACGCGGTAACTACTCAGCAGCTGCTGGTTTCGGTTACGAAAAAGGCAAGCAGGGGATCTTCGGGACGTTCTCAGCGTTCCTGGAAATGCTGGTTTCTGAAATCACAATGGCTCGCCTGAACAGCAGCAACGTGTTGGCTCACTTCAGCCACGCCGGTTGCGACGACATGGCGGACAACACCTGTCACTTTGGCCTGAACAACATGTTCGCGGCCAACGGTCTGCCGGAAGACGGCAAAGACACAACTCGCCTGTACTTCCCTGCGGATCAGCATCAATTCCGAGCCTGTCTGAACAGGATTTACAACGACGAAGGTTTGCGGTTTCTGTTTTCAACACGATCGGGTGTTCCGGATCTGCTGGACGAAGACGGCAAAAAGATCTTTGGCGATGATTACAAATATGTGTCTGGCAAAGACGATGTGATTCGTGAGGGCACCGTTGGTTATATCGTCAGCTTCGGCGAAACAACCTACCGAGCACTGGATGCCGTCATTCGTCTGAAAGCAGCAGGCCATGATGTCGGCTTGATCTGCAAGTCAACGCTGAACGTGTACGACGAAAAGATGATGGCAAAGCTGGCGGTGTCACCGGCCGTTTTGGTTGCCGAATCATTCAACGTCAACACCGGCCTGGGTTCGCGGTTCGGAACGGAACTTCTGAAGCGTGGATTCAAGGGCAGCTACAACAACATCGGAACCCACAAAGAAGGTTCTGGCGGCTTGTGGCAGCAGATGGGTTACCAGGGCATCGATGCTGACGGTATTCTTGAGTCCATGAAAGCATTGCTGGGCTAAACCGGGGAGCGATTTATTACGACCATTGAGCAGGAAAACCCGTTTCGTGCACCGAAAGTTCAGGAAACGGTTTTCCAGGAACCCGACAGCTATTTCGCACACTGGAATGCCGGGACGCGACTCTTAGCGTGGCTCAGCATGTTGGCTCTGTCGACAGTGCTGACAGTCTACTTCTCCGCCGTTGTGGTTTCGTGGATTACTCATCGCAGTCGGACCGTGAGCATCGGTACACAGGAGATACTGCCGTTTCGCTGTTGTTGGTCTGTGCGGGCAGTTCAGCATTGCTTACATTCGGGATTTTCGAGAAACGATTTCTGTTTGGTGTCTCGGCGTTCCTTGTTTGCCGGGGATCCTTCGCCTGTTTTCTTTTTCTAATTGCGTCGAACTAAAGCGTATTCCGCTGATTTGTGGCCGCGGGGACCGCATTTCGATCGAAGACAGCCTACTCTCGCGAGCGAGTACCGTTCACAACATTAAGTAAACTGCTCTAACATGTTCACAGACGGCTTCCTTGGTTATCGCACATCGTTCATGCTCGACTTCGTCGTGTGTGCGTTGATCCTCATTGTGCCGTTGTTGTTGTACAGCCTGTATCTGGTGAAGTTCAAACGTCAGTTTACCAAACACAAATGGTTGCAACTGGCTCTGGGAATCATCCTGCTATTTGCCGTCGGAGCGTTCGAAATCGATCTGCAGATCGTCCACGGTGGGTGGGAGAACATCGTACTGAAGTCGCACCCGGAAGAAGCCGAGTTCGCGGCGAAAGTCGCGGAGGCTCGGCCGTACCTGCGAGTTCACCTGCTGTTCGCCGTCACAACGCCGATCCTGTGGTTTACGACGCTGGTGCTGGCTTTCCGCCGATTTGATTCGCCACCGCAACCCGGTCAACACAGTCGTACGCACAAAACGCTCGGTTGGCTGTCAACGATTGACATCACACTGACCGCAGTCACGGGGCTGGTTTTCTACTACGTCGCGTTCATGACGTCGTAGGTAGAGCCGTTGACTTATTGTTGTGAACGGTACTCGCTCGCGGGAGCAGGCTTTCTTCGATCGAAACGCGTGACCCGCGGCCA
>CALFOL010000751.1 GCA_937919915.1 uncultured Planctomycetaceae bacterium | reverse complement strand
CGGATACAATGAGTCGTAATTCGACATGTACGTTTATTTATGGGCGGGTGCTTACCGTTCAAAACAATCAGTAAACTGCTCTAATCATGGAGGACTCATTCGCAGTATTTCCGTGTCACACCTGCTTCGTTATCATCCCGCCGCTACTGGACGATCCCTAACCGTTTTCCTCAGAACATCTTTCATGCAAGTCCTTGGATTCGATATTGGTGGAGCAAACATCAAAGCTTCCGACGCCGACGGTCGCACTGCCTCGGTTTCGTTGCCCATGTGGACAAAACATCTGCAACTTGCAGAGGCTCTGGCGTCACTGGCCGCACAGCTTTGCCCGAAACCAGACATGGTAGCCGCCACGATGACGGCTGAGCTGGCGGATTGCTTTACCACCAAAGCCGAAGGAGTCACCCACGTAATTGATGCCATCGAACAGGCTTTTCCGAACGTGCCGATTCGAATCTGGATGACCAGCGGAGAATTCGCCGAACCAGAAGATGCGCGGGAACTACCGACTTTGATTGCGGCGGCCAACTGGCACGCCTTAGCAACCTGGGCGGGACGAGCTGTCCCTGACGGCGCGGCATTGCTGATCGACGTCGGATCGACCACCACCGATATTATTCCCATTCTGGACGGATACCCGGTCTCAAAAGGACTGAACGATGTGGAACGTTTGATGAACGGAGAGCTGGTCTACACCGGCTCCTTCCGGACGCCGGTTTGTGCCGTTGTATCGTCTGTCCCATTCAGAAAAAAGCGGTGCCCAATGGCCGCGGAAGTGTTCGCCACGATGGCCGACGTCCTGCTGATTGCCGGGCTTCGCGATGAAGACGCAGCGAACTCGAACACGACAGATGGTCGTCCCCTGACCCGAGCGAATTCGTTAAATCGATTGGCTCACATGATCTGCTGCGACAGCACTGAAGTGTCCGAGCAGGAATTGCAACAGATTGCAGAGTATATTCTGCAGGAGCAACGGCAGCAGCTGTGTAACGCGCTGCAAATCGTCCTGGCAACACTCGCGGTGGCCGCGCGAAACCCCGACCAAATGTCGTCGCGTGCTGTGAAGCCGGCGGTGCTGTTCAGCGGCAGTGGTGCGGCGATCGCGCGAAACGCGGTGGAACTGCTGGGTGACTCGTGTTTTTCCAATCAAATGTTCCTGCCAGACATGTTTTCACGACCAATTTCCGCCTGTGCCTGTGCCTTCGCCGTCGCTCGCTTATGCCACGACCGCTGCCGAGATGACTTGCTGGAAGTGAGCGTCTTCTAAAGTCATTCCGACATTGTAGGGTTCGTCACAGCAAAACACCCACAGAGTTCAAATGCAGCTGATCGTTCCTAATCTCACGTTCGAAGACGATCTGGGTGACCTGCGGACAAAGATCACCCCGCAAACTCAACGTGCCTTCAACGAACTCGCGCCAGTGCTGGGGCTCATCGCCGATAAGGACGACATCGTTTTAGTGCCGGAAGTTCCGCAGCCTGAGGATATCCCGGAAAGCCTGCAACATGTCCACTATCGTCAACCTGCAAGCCTGCGACATGACGATATTGCGACAGACACATCGGTTGTGCCATGGGGCTGGACTGCCCAGCTGCGAGCACTCGCCACCGAACGGAATTGTGATCTCAGCAAAGTACCAGCGACTGTGGCTGTTATCGAGGCCAACAGCCGGCGATTCAATGCGGAACATGATCGCCTGACGCCGGAACCTTCACCGGGAAGTGCTTTTGAAACCGGAACGTTTGGACGGCTGTGCGACAGCATTGATGTGTGGACTCAGGAAGTTCGGCGACTGCGTCAATTCGGTTTCGAACGCTGGGTGACAAAGGCGCAACTCAGTCATGCCGGCAGAAACCGCCTGCTGGGCTCAGGCATCGAACTCAACGATCAGCAGAACGGTTGGCTAAAAAAACACTTTGCGCAGCCGGGCGGCGTTTATCTGGAACCATGGGTGCCGGTTGTTGATGAATGCGGACTGCAGTTTGAGATCACGCAGCAGCAGATCCGATTCGTCGGAGTCGCTCAACTGATGAACGACAAAGTGGGCCGTTACTCAGGCAGCCTGATCGCTGCGGACGAACGGTTGCAGCAATCGTGGACCGCAGCGATCGAACACGGATACACTGTCTGTCGCAGCGCCCTGGCAGCTGGCTATTGGGGGCCGCTGGGAATTGACGCGTTTCGATTCGTCCTGCCGAATGGCGACATCGCGACGCGGCTGTGCAACGACATTAATGGGCGTTTCACGATGGGGCGAGTTGCTCTACACTTGCAAAAATGGCTGAAACCCAATGAATATGGGCTGTGGACTCACCACGTCGTACCCGATGATCCCCGTAAATTTGCTGCATATTTAGAATCACTGATCAATCTCAAAGCGGAAGGCGTAAAAACGATAGCCACCAGTCCCCTAAAAATTGCAGGCAATTCCGTTCGTCAACGGACGACCCTGCTGATCGGACAAACCCCGGCGCAACTTCTTATACTCGCTCAGAATATTCAAAATCGTTAGAACTCAGTCGCCTTGCAGACAACGCGTCTGTGCGGATTGACGGCACTCCTGTGAAATCCGGCCATTGGCCGCGAACATCTCTCAGCACTGAAACTCAACATGACGGCACCTTTACTTACAGACGGTCTGCGGCCCTGGTCAACGGAGTGGTTTGAAGCTCGTAAACAGACGATCGGCGAATCTGTCTGCCGACAGCTGGGCTTCTATGCGATCCCGGACAACTTACGGCTGTCTGTTGTGATTCCGGTCTACAACGAAGAAAAGACGTTGCGGGATTTGGTGGCGAGCGTTCGTGAAGTGCCGATCCGCAAAGAAATACTCCTGGTCAACGATTGCAGTCGTGATTCCTCGAAAGACATCATGGCTGAACTGGAAGCCGAAGCCGCTGGCGACGACTTCAACCGAATTCGTACGTTCCATCACGAAGTCAACCAGGGAAAGGGCGCCGCTCTTAGAACGGGCTTCGCCAATGTGGAGGGCGACATTGTTATCATTCAGGATGCTGACCTGGAATACGATCCCAGCGAATACCCGCGGTTACTGAAACCGATTGTCGAAGACAAAGCAGACGTTGTGTACGGTAGTCGTTTTCTGGGCGATCAGGCTCATCGCGTATTGTACTACTGGCATTACCTGGGTAACAAATTTCTGACGGTGATGTCGAACTGCTTTACGAATCTGAACCTGACCGACATGGAGACCTGCTACAAGGTCTTTCGTCGCGAGGTTGTTGACGAATTGACACCGAAGCTGGTGCAGAATCGCTTCGGTTTCGAACCGGAAATCACAGCCCGCATCGCTCGGCGCCGGTATCGCATCTACGAAATGTCTGTCAGCTATTCCGGGCGGACGTACGCGGAAGGCAAGCATATCGGCTGGCGTGACGGCTTCAAAGCGCTGTGGTGCATTGTTCGATTCGGACTCGCAGACTAATCACACAGTTTCTGTTGAAGTGATTAAGCAACAGCTCTGTGGCGGTGGACCAATGGCCCCGCAGTGGTGAAAAACACTTGAACGTTCAATACAAGCAGGTTGCAAGGGCCATTTGGTGGTCACAACTCTAGGCGAAGGTCAGGTAAGCGAGCAGTCCGGTCTGCCACGCTGCGATGGACGTTGTCACGGGCAATGCCGTGCGTCTGTTATATCGCCATAGACAAGTCAGGATGGCGACCACGGCCACTGTTCCAGCCAGCTTCACGCGAACAAAGATCTCGATGTCACCGGCGCCTGCTTTCAACAGCCACACCCCCATCGGATTACGTTCCAGTTGCAGAATATGATCCCGGAATAGAATGACAAGTGCTGTGTCATAAATTGACACGGCTGCTATCAACGCACACATAATTAGAAACCATGCAGAAGTTCTCATCGTAAGCCTTTCGGCTATGCCCATGCCTATAAACAACTCGCCTGCGATCTCAGCGGAAGTCGGGATTAGCAAGCGGTGTGCCGAAACCCAACTTCATCTCCGATGATGCTGAAGTTTTTCGGACAGCACGGTGTGTCATACTGAACAACCTGAAGAGTCAAACGTTCGACCACGTTGAAAACTTGCTGGCAACTGTGCTGTTCCGCCTTTCCATTTGCATAGTGGGCACATATGGCCGGAGCAATCGTGTCCTGTTTCCAGGACAATCGTGACCTGACTGACAGCGATAGCAGGCCATGCACAGAAAGCTTGCAAGCGTGCCGAGACGACAGGCTACGGTCGGCACTGGAACGCAAGTCCCAGTGTTTTTGTGGATTATCGTCCATTCCGGACCTCACTGGTTGGCAGAACAGAGCTTTGATAGCATCCTGTACATCCATTCAGGTCCATTGGGATGGTCTGTGTGTTTAATGGTTGAATTCGTCACACCAGAATCATCAGATTTTGGTGGCGTGAATGCTGTAGAAAGAGAAGAACCTGTGACAGAAGTTTTGGACTGTTTTGAGATCGAATGGCACGGCAACGTCGTTGTCGTGATTCCTGCCAAGAGCGTTGAGTCCCTGAACTGGGATTTGGTTGAGCAGGCTGCTGACGTCATTATGGAACCACTCGCAACACAGGAAGTGCCATTGGTCGTCGTCGATCTCAAGGATGTGGGCTACTTCGGCTCTGTCTTTCTGGCCTTGTTGCTGCGATGCCACAAGTTCCTGAAGCGTCGTGGTGGAGAACTGGTACTGTGTGGCACCAACGAGATGGCTCGCGAGTTGCTGAAGATCACCGCTCTCGACACAATTTGGGCGATCTACGACAATCGCCAGGACGCGATGCAGGCCATCGACGGCTAGTGCACGTGTCGGAGTATCGTGGTCGTGACAGCCATGCCCAAGCGGCTGGTGTCTCTTCGTTCGCAGAGCCATCACTTCCGATTGAACTCTGCTTCGAACAGTCGTGTGTCGCTGGATTTGTGTGTCGCTGGATTTACCAGTGCAGCGGCCCGTTCGGAAATACTGGTAGCGCCAGCAGCAGCAGTCGACGATCCATCCATTCAGGCCAGTTCGCTAAGCACGGAAGCAGTTCAATGTCAAAGAATAAACGACGTCTGAACCATCCGCAGGATTCCGAAGGGGATGTGATTGAGCATCTTTCGGAACTGCGTCAGCATTCCGAACTGATTGACGAAATCAAAGATACGGCTGACAAACTGAAAGCCGATGGGGCGACGCGTGGCGATCTGAAAATTCTTAGTCGAGCGTTGCGCGAGCTACGCTATGCGTTTAAGGTCTTCACCCCCTACCGCCGAAACCGCAAAGTTACAGTCTTCGGTTCAGCCCGAACAAAGCCTGACCAGCCGGAATGGAAACAGGCGGAAATGTTCGGAAAACGCATCGCGGAAGAAGGCTGGATGGTCGTCACCGGAGCTGGCGGTGGCATCATGGAAGCGGCTCACGCCGGCAGCGGACGAGAAATGGCGATGGGGCTCAATATTTTGCTGCCCTTCGAACAGGAAGCCAACTCAATTATTGAGGGCGACCCAAAGCTGGTGAATCTGAAGTACTTTTTCACCCGCAAGCTGCTGTTCGTCAAAGAAGTTCACGCGGTGGTGTCATGTGCGGGCGGCTTTGGAACGCAGGACGAAGCATTCGAAACGCTCACGCTGGTGCAAACTGGAAAACGCGACCTGATGCCGATGGTCTTTCTGGAAGCTCCCGGAGGCACGTATTGGAAGAACTGGCTGGAGTACATTCGTACGGAACTGCTTGCGAAAGACATGATTTCGCCGGCTGACATGAGTCTGTTTAAGGTGACGGACGATGTGGAAGAAGCTGTCGATGAAGTGCTTGACTTCTATAGCGTTTACAACAGCATGCGTTTTATTCGCGACAAGCTGGTACTGCGTCTGCATCGTCGGCCGGATGACGAACTGATCGAACGACTGAACGAAGAGTTCGCGGACATCGTCGAAGCCGGAAAGATCGAACGGGCTGAGCCTCATAAGCTGGAAGCAGATGACGATCACCTCGCCGAATTGCCGCGAATTGCGTTTGACTTCAATCGTCGTGGTGTTGGCAGACTGCGACAGATGGTCAACATGCTGAACAAAGAGCTGGGCGAAATTTAGTAGCGGAGTGGCTGGGAATTCATACCAGCACGAAGCGCCAGTGAGTGAATCCCGTCTGGGCCAGCTGACAAATTGATGCGGCCGGGTGAATATCGCTGCGTTCGCCAGAACGCGGACAGGGCACCAAAATCCGCCACCTGGCGGCGACAGCTACGGCCAGGGAAAAACGTAAACCGCTCTAACGAACGGCCGCTGGCTGCAGCTCGTTGGTCAACACCTGTACACGCTGTTTCATACTCAAAAATTCGTCCGGCCGCTGTTCGGCAAGATCCGTTTGCTCATTCGGGTCGGCAACCAGGTCAAACAGATACTCCTTGCCGTCTTCAGCCTGCACGTACTTCGTGTTCCCCTGACGCAATGCTGTCCACGTACCACGTTTCAGTTCCAGATGGGTGCCGGTGTGCCAGAATAGTTCGCGACTCTCAACTGCCGCGCCTTCGGTTAAGTGCAGACTAATTTCCAAACCGTCCAGCAGCCGATCTTTGAAGTCTGCATTGGCTAAACGGCAGAATGTCGGAAACAGATCCAGAGACGACAACACGGCATTGCTGGTTTGACCGGCCTTGATCCGATTCGGCCACCGCATCACACACGGCACTTTCAAACCGCCTTCAAACAACGTGGATTTGGTGCCACGCAGAGGCTGGTTGCTGCCACCATAGGTTGGGTCTCCACCGTGGTCGGTCAGAAAGATCAGCAACGTGTTGTCAGCCAGTTTGTATTCTTCTAAAGCCTCCATAACCTGTCCGACACCGTCATCCAGCGACACAACCATTGCCGCGAACTCCCGCCGGAGTTTGTCTTCGATGAAAGACACACGCTGCAGATCTTTCGCCTGTGCCTGCATGATGTTGACGGTTTCTTTTTTCGGCGGATTCCAGCCTTTGCCAAAGTGCGGAGCGTTGTAGGGCAGGTACAGGAAGAATGGTTTCGCCGCCGACTGTTGTGACTTCAGGAACTGCACGGCTTCTTCTGTGATCAGTTCGGTGGCGTATCCGTTTTTGGAAACATGTTGCGTGCCTTCATACCAGTCCAGCGTTTTCCCATACGTCATTGTGAAATAATCAATGCACCCGCCAGTATGACCTTTGAACATGTCGAAGCCATGGTTCACGGGCAGGAAAGCGGAGGAACCGTGCCCCAGGTGCCATTTGCCGATCAACGCCGTTGTGTATTCGACAGACTTCAACACCTCAGCAATCGTTTGCTCATGGTCGCGCAAGCCGCGGTCACGATCTGCCGCTGACAGAAACATCAGAGCGGACAACAGTTGATCCTGGGATCGATTCGGATTACGGCCCGTCAGCAAGCCGTAACGAGACGGAGTGCAGATTGAGGACGCGGAATACCAGGACGTGAATCGCGTCCCCTGTGCGGCGATCCGGTCGATATTCGGGGTTGGGATTTCGCTGCCGTAACAGCCCACATCATTCACGCCCTGATCGTCGCTGAAAATCAGCACAATGTTAGGTGGCTCATCCGCCCGCACAGAACAGACCAGAAGGGTCAGGACGATCAGATTCACGAGTCGAGCATTTATCATCGGGGCACCGAAACGAAAAATATTTTGAATGTTGTAGGCGACAGCAATGTAGCCGGATGTGATGTGCCTTGTCTATTCGTTGCTCGCAAGCACCGAACAGCACGAGCAATACATCCTGCTTCAATCCTATCAGTTCACTCGCTCGCGCTTCGTACTGGTAAACTTCGCCGCCTACTGGTATCTCCGTGGTCTTGTCAGTGTGAAAGAATGAGTTGCCCTGTCACTCCAACGTTCTGCGAAAGATGCGGTCCTGAAACCTGGCTGCTGTCATACCTTCCGCTTCGGTCAACATTCTGATGTCATGGCCCACGCCAGGTACCAACGTTAAAGGACACGGGATGTTCTCAGCTACTAATGCCGCCTGAAAGGTGACGGCCGACTCTTTCCAGCTGTCATCTTCGCCACAAATCAACAGAAACTCAATCTGGTTGCGTCGTACCACTTCGTGGTTCCGTTTCAGAAAATGATACGTATTGTTCTGTTGAATCAGTTTCGGATCTGAAGCCAGGTTCTTCTCCAGAATTTTCAATGTGAAGGACATCTTTGTGTTGTCCAGATCAATCGCGCCGCCACCGTACTCGACCGCCGCACAAAACATGTCCGGATACTTGACCGCGAACTTCAGAGCTCCACTGGAACCCATCGAGAATCCATGCGCAGCCCTACCCGCCGCTGACGTAATTGTGCGGTAACGCTCGTCAATCCGCGGAATCAATTCTTTGATGATCATCGACTCGATCATGATGCTGCCGTCGTGGTGATCCATGTACCCGGAACGAAACCCGTTGGGATACACCAGAATGACTTCGCGCGTATCGGTTGTCTTGTAGAGTTTCTCCCAGGACTGAGCGGTGAACAGGCTGCTGCATTCGTTTCCGCTACCACCGTGCAGCGAGTACACCACCGGATATCGTTTTTCCCCGTTGCCGTAACCGGGCGGTAGAACAATTGAATAACCGACATCCGTGTTCATCGACGC
>CALFOL010000750.1 GCA_937919915.1 uncultured Planctomycetaceae bacterium | reverse complement strand
ATGTTGCCAAGAGATGACGATTAATTCCCAACTAATTCCTTGTACGTTCCTGCCCTGCTTCTTCCGCGATATCCACTTCTTCCATCACCTCATCGAGGAAGTAATTGATGTCTTCCGCATCATCGGCATGCAACACGTTGTAGGCGTGAGCGGCACTGCGCGCGTGATAGAGCTGCTCACAAAGGTTCTCGTCATGCGTGATCAGGTGTGCGAACGCAGCCAGGATTTCCAGGTGGCGTTCTCGTTCGTTTTCCGGAGTCGCCAACAGCAGCACCGCATGGATTGGTCGACCATCCGGCGTTTTAAAGTTGAGTCCCCTGGGGCTGATTCCCAGTACGCCTTCCAGTTTCGAATCGGCATCAATGACGGCATGCGGAATCATCAGGCCATGGCCAACGCAGGTTGATTCCGCCATCTCGCGAGTCAGGACCTGCTGTACGAAAGTCTCTTCGTCGACCGGAAGATTGGCAGTGGCACACAGCTGCCTGGCCAGCGATCGAACAACGTCTTCCCTGGTCTTCCCTTCGATGCCAACTGTAATCCGGTGTTCGTCCAGGAAGTCCAGCAATCGCGGTCTTGCCTTTCCACTTTCTCCCACCCGATTCAGCGCGAATCGCGTGGCACTTGGCCCCAGTAACTGGTTGATTGCCAATGCGGCCAGACCGATCGTCGTCACTTCACTGGACAATTCCGTCAAATTCGGATCGCCCTGAACCAGCAGGATCAATCCCACGGCCACACCACCGTGCGGAAGCAATGATAGTCCCAAAAAGTTGCGCACGGATTTCGTGACACCCGCGATTTGCATCGCCGTGAAGGCGCCAGCGTATTTGCCAAAAAATCGAGCTGCGAAGAACAGCAAAACCAGAGTCAGCGATGGCAGGACCAGGCTGAAATCGAGCTTCATTCCGGCGAACGTAAAGAACGCGGCAAACAGGACACCACCAATCGAATGCAGATACGCCTCCGTCGACCGCACTGTCGCGTGTCGCAGGTTGGAAACCGCGATGCCCGCAAACGTACATGCCAGGATCCCGGAAACGCCCATTCCCGCAGCGGCTCCCCACGATCCCAGAATGACGGCGACCATCGTCGGACCAACAAACGCTGGGCCAACGAGCGTGCGCGTCAGAAGTAAAGCCAGTCCGGCGCAGCCGAATCCAATGATCAGGGCGAAGCCAAACTCAACCCCCATATTCCCAAACCCGGCCTGCAGCGAGTTCACGCCAACACCAGGAACGCGTATAAACGCCCAGACGAATTCGAACGCCCCCACGGCAACCATGTCGATCAGCGCCACAGCCGCCACCAGTGTTCGGGTGAGAATCCCGCGAGCCCGCGCTTCCTGGACGACAAGCACAGTTGTTCCCGGAGCTCCGGCGATAGCGATCGCAGCCAGCAGCAGTGCCGACTTAATTTCCATGCCGCCGCCGTAGCGCAGGGCCACAAAAACAACGGACGGAGTAATGATGGCTTCACACAGCAGCAACAGCCCGATTCGCTTGCCGGCGTTTTTGAGGCTCGCAAAATGCAGCGCTGCCCCAACAGTGAATGCGATGTATCCCAGGACGAAGTTCATGTAGGGTCCGAACGCTGTCACGTTTGCCGGATTCAAACCGGAATCGAAATGGTGTTCCCTGCTCAGATATTGATCAAACATCCGCAGCAAAATACCGGTTCCGATCCAGCCGGTGACCTTGGGAAGCCTGATTCGCCCGACCAATTCTCCGCCGACAATGCCTGCGACCAGAACGATAGCGAGCTTGATGAGTGGGTCGTCAAAATTCATTTGAGGAATATGCCCGTGGAAGTTCTGGAGTTCTCAGTGATTCGTGATGCCGATTTGCGGTCGGGGTCGCTACGCGTTTTGAGGAAATTTCTTGTAGCAGAGTCAGGTTTTCGATTCTGAGCAACAGTGCGACTGGTCCGAGGCACCGCTTGGTTAGGATTTTGGCGGTGCTTCTCAGGTCATTGATCTCAGTTGCCTGGCAAGCGTCCCGGCTGCGCCCACACTTGTCAATACAGAATGCGGTTTCGTGAAAGCGACCGTCGAAGACGTTCATCACCAAAAAAGAGGTGAGAATACGCGATAACCGCTGGCTGCAGTGCGTCTCCGGACGAGTCGCACCAAAACCGCGAGCACGGCACATTTTTCGGTACACCCAGTTTTTATCGGCGGCAATGAGACTGGTAGATGAGTCACCCACCACACCACGGCCAGTCCATTGACTGGTTCAATGAGGAAAAATGTCGACACCGTTGTGATAGAGTGAAGTCGATGTAAGCTGAGCAAGTCGTTGCTCCTTCACGAAGCCCGCCGCATCCCGTCAAACTGGACGCAAGCCACTATGTCTCAACCTGCCTCGTCACGCCGTGAATTCTTAAAAGTAACCGGCGGAGCGGCTCTCAGCGTTTCTGCACCGGCGATACTTGGAGCAACGGACAAGTCCGGTTCGAAGCCAGCCGTGATTGGTCCGGAAGGCCATCGCTACGAGGTGCATCAGGACTACATGCAGATCCCCAGTCACATTCGCTGGCAGGATACGCATGGAGTTGCCGTCGATGCCGCAGGGCTGATCTATGTCAAACATCGCACCATGACAGCCGATGAGCAGGACTCAGTCGTTGTGTTCGACCACAGTGGTCAGTTCGTCCGATCGTTCGGCAAAGAATTCCATGGTGGCGGACATGGGATTGATATTCGACGCGAGGACGGCGAGGAGTTTCTGTATCTCTGCGACAACAAAGGTCATATCGCCAAGACAACGTTGACGGGCGAGCTTGTCTGGAAGCAGGCGGCCCCCAGCATTGCGCCTTACGAAAACGCGAAACCGTTTGAGTTAAAAACACCCGGCAAGTACGGCAAGGGACATCTTTTTAGCCCCACGAACATCGCGTTCGCTCCGGATGGCGGCTTTTGGGTTGGAGACGGATATGGCTCACACTACGTCATCAAGTACGACAAAGACGCTAAGGCTGTCAGTCACTTTGGTGGTCAAGGTGATGGCCCCGGCCAGCTGAACACGCCGCACGGGTTGTGGTGGGACGATCGGCCGGGCCGCGAACCGGCTTTGGTTGTCGCTGATCGAGCCAACGCAAGACTGCAGTATTTTTCTGCCGAGGGCCAGCATCTCAGCTTCTTCGACGACATGCTGTTTCCCGCTGACATTGATATACGCGGCGACGTGATGCTTGTGGCCGACTTACATTCACGGGTCACATTGCTGGATGCAACAAACAACGTGATCGCTCACCTGGGCCACAACCCCGCGTGGTTGAAGCAGGTGTTGGCCAACAACTTCGCCATGCGTCGACATCCGGAACGCTGGGAATCGGGCAAGTTCGTTCACCCACATGACGCATGCTTTGACCACGCCGGAAATATCTATCTGGCCGAATGGGTGGCAATTGGCAGAGTAAGCTTTCTGAAGCACGTCGGCTGACGTCAATGAGTTTTCGTCGCGAGCAAACGTTCGCCCCGCCGCTGGCCGCTTTAAGCAGTCGCTTATATGTTTTCGCACATAATAACCTTCGGATCATCCTTACCT
>CALFOL010000749.1 GCA_937919915.1 uncultured Planctomycetaceae bacterium | reverse complement strand
TGCAAGGCATAACCGAATTTCGGAATCCGTGAGCCCATCCGTCCCCGCCGCATCGCTGATTTGAACGCTTAGAAATCTTATTGACACATGTTGAAACTGACCTAGACTCCCCGCATGCGCGTCTCCATCACCTCCCAACAATTGCTGAAAACTGCGGCAACGCTGACCCTGTTAACGGTTTGGCTTGGGGGAGGGTGGCACGTTTCGATGTTCGGAACACTTGAGTCCGAAGTGAACGAAATCGTTGAAATTGTTGACCTTGGTGAGCTCAGCGACCTCCACAATGCTGATGTAAATGGTCGTCGAGTCCAGCTTTTGGCTCCGATCGATCTTGTGGCTTGGCTGCAAATTCAGCACGACGCGCAGCCGCTGCCGCCGTTGTACGTGCAAACGACGACTCGCGGCCCCCCAGTGGCATAGTTTTGCCCACAGTGGCAAATCATTGACCGTTCCAATCCGTGTTGAAGCGTGCGCTTCTATTCGGGTGCCGCATTTCCTGAGCCGCTGTGTTGAGGCCGTGTGTTGATGTTGTCGCAGAGCATGCTTCTACCTGTTTCAAAGGTCGGAATTCGTGTTCCGGTCAGCGCTTTGGTCAAATCGTGGACCGCGGTGCTTTCATCGGAACAGCAGTTGCATCAGCGGCAAAGTCGTCCATCGTTTTGACGGTCTTGCAATTCTCCCATATCTGCAACAGGTGACCTGCTTTGTCAGAATCGTATTTAGTGAAACACCTGGCTGCGAAGGCGGAGTCTTCGCAGCCACGTGCGGATCGGATCGTCGACTCGTTACGCCTGGCCAGCGATTTGCTGCCGGCCAATGGAAGCCTGCGGCATTTCCGCCACCATAATCCGCTGCGAGCCTTCGAAGGCCTGCCGTTTGATCAGGCCATTCATAAAGCTGGCCGACTGCGCGGGACGACGTCTGAGCAATCTGAACGTCGCTACCATGAAATGTTGGCAGACAGTCGAATTGAACCCAACGTCATTACCGACTTTCTGCAGCATGATCTTGGATGCACGGCGAATGATGACGTCGCAGGACTCACAACGCGAATCAACCTTCGACAGCAATTGGTCAAACTTGCGGCAGCAGATGCCGAACTTTCGAGGGCCCCAGGAAAGTCCGCGGAATTTCGCGTGATGCCCGAACGTCGCCCCAACCTGACGCAATTCCATGCCGTTACAACATCCCGACAACGTCACACATTGCTAAGCAACGGCCAGGGAACCGACGTTGTCGCGGAAGTTACTCGCTGCCTTACGACGCTCTGGAAAGTCTGCCGCGACAACCTGCAGCGTTCGGCGCGCGACGCAACGTCCGCGATGAACAGTGATTCGGCGGCGGAGGTCAGTGTCGATCCGTCGAAAAACGAAAACGCAGCAGCAGCGGGAAGCTCTGGAAAACTCCGCCACCGCGATCTACTGCTGCGTGTGACAAACGTGGATACCGATCACCTGGTGCACGCCATTCTGATTCCTTTTTTGTCCGGCTTTCTGGATCAGGGACAGTTGAAGTGGGGGCATGCGGATCGTGAAGCCGGGTTACTGAAAGCGTTTGCTCGCCTGTACGAAACGCCACAATTTGCCGAGGCAGCGTGGTTGAATTCACTTCCGCGTGAACTTGCCACACTGCCGATCATCAATTGGGATGCTGTCACGTCTATCGAAATTTCGCTGGGCGAGCTGGACATTTCTGAAGCTGATCAGCACGATTTTCTGGCAGCAACATTGCTGGCGCTGCCAGGATGGACGGGCATCGTGCATTATCTTGAACACGGTGCGGAATGGATGACGTGGCCTGTGCCCACAGGGACGCTGCATGAATTTATGGCCCTGCGTTTGATACTCGATCGTCTGGCGACACAGTTTATCGCCAGCCAGCAGTTTCCCGCGTTTGGCGGGCGTTGCGCCGAATTGTCGCAATGAATCGCGAAGGCCGAGCGATCGGAATTACCGACTCAGGCCAGGCCGACAGAAACTGCGGCAACGATCTTTAACCTGGCGCAAATGCTGGGATGGACTTCCACGAGGTTGTCGAATCTAACGTCCGCTGAATGGCGAGATCTGCATTGTGAAGTTCAGGCCTTTTCGCGTGAGGAACGACTTCGGTGTCTTCAGAAGTCTTTTGAATTGCGCTATCAGCGTCAGGTGCTGGACGCGGTATCGATCCACGCGACAGCATCGTCGCGCAATGAACGAAACCGGACACCAAAGCTGCAGGTCGTGTGCTGCACAGACACCTGTGCCGAATCACTGCGTCGACATCTGGAGGAATCCTGTGGCGACTGCGAGACGTTTGGTACGCCCGGGTTCTTGGGGCTTGGTATGAGTTTTCGAGCACTCGGTGAAACCCACTTTTCACCTCATTGTCCGGCCAATATGATATCGCGGCATTACATTCAGGAACTTCCGGGACTGAACAGCGACGGACGTTCTCAACGCAATCCCCGGTCTCGCGTACATCTGCCAGGAAAGTCCCCGTTTCGCACTATTGAACTTTCTTCATTGCTCGAAAACTGGCTCTCCACGCCGCAACTCACGCGCCTGCTGTTTCCGCGCGTCACTCGGCGACTCGGCCGATTTTCCGCTTCGCAGTGGCGGTCACCGCGTTCGGAACAACTGGACTGGCAGTCGACAACTCACGGACTGCCGGGCTATACCGTCGACGAAATGGTAGACGCCGTAGGCACTCTACTGACGGAAATCGGCCTCACTCAAAACTTCGCTGCGGTCGTGTTGCTGGTGGGACACGTTTCTATCAGTGCCAACAATCCGTATGCAGCAGCTCACAACTGTTCGTTCTGTTCCGGCCGAAGTGGAGGTGCCAACGCTCGCACAATGGCTTTGATGGCGAACGACCACCGCGTGCGAACGCAGCTTAAGCTGGATGGCATCGAAATACCGGATTCCACCGTTTTTGTTTCTGCGGAACACGATACGTGCGGCGACACCATTGAGTACTTCGACCTGACTCATCTTTCGCTGGCACAGAAAGACAGGCTGCCGTATGCAATCGACATGATGGACGAAGCGCTGCGTCGGAATGCTCATGAACGCTGCCGAAGATTCACAAACGTTTCGCTAAACGTTACTCGTGAAAACGCAGCCATGCTGGTTGAAGATCGAACGGCAGACATGACCGAATCCTGTCCGGAACACAGTCATGTGGCCAACGCAGTGTGCATCGTGGGCCGTCGCTGCCGAACCAAAGGCCTGTTCCTGGACCGACGCGCGTTTCTGGCGTCGTACGATGCGGCCACTGATGACGATGAAGGCGCGGTGCTGGAAAAACTGCTGAAGACTGTTATTCCAACCTGCGCAGCCGTCAATCTTGAATACTACTTTGCGACGATGGATCCGGAAGTTTACGGAGCCGGTTCTAAACTGCGACACAGCGGGGTTTCGATGCTGGGCGTAACGAACGGAGCGTTCAGCGATTTATGCACGGGACTGCCGGAAGAAATGGTGCGTCTGCACGAACCCGTACGCCTTTCATGCATCATTGAAACGACTCCCAAGATTCTCACGCAGCTGCTGGCGGAGAACGCTCAGTTGCGACGTCTGTTTGATAACGAATGGCTGTTTCTGGCAACTCTTGATCCCGATTCCAATCAGATCCACAACTACGATCGGGGAGTTTTCAAACGCTACATACCGCAGCGAAGTGTGCTGCCGGAAGTGGCTTCTTCGGAAGCCTGGTATGGCGGGCTTCGTGAGCATCTTTCGTTTGCCACGATCCGCAGCAGGGAGGCGGCCTATCCGTGAGCTGCCAAACGCGGGCACTGTGGTTCCCGTCCACAAACGATTTACATTAAGCCAAACAGGCGAGCCGCCTGCTCTACGAACCTATTCAAAACTTCAAATCAGGTAACTTTGATCATGACGGTTCTTAATCAAACTCAAGACACATCAGCAACGACCGCGGGACACAACGAAGCCAACATTCATCGAGCCATTGTTGCGGGCGCCGAATATCTGCCGTCACAGGGCCCGATTACCGCCTTCACCTTTCTGAATCCACTGGCGGGACTGGAAAATATCTCATTTGATGAAGCGTTACGACAGGTGCCCGAACTGTTTGGCTGCGAGGCGTATCTTCCCGAAAGCAACTATCGCAAGATGCTGGATCTGCGGCGGATACTCGAAGAAGATCTTCGCGATATTCTATTCCATGAACTCTCCTACTCTGCGTCAGAAACCGTCGCCGGACTGATTTCCCGAGTCGACTTTCGCGTCAGTCTGCTGAAGAACGCCATGCAGTCGGGGGATGAGAGCGAGTTGCACTGGCTGCTGATGGAAACCAGTGCTCTTTCGCGATTTCGCGACGAAACAACGGAACGCAAACGCACCAAACTCATCGCCGAATCGCGGCACTGGATCGCCGGACTTCCGGACGCCCCGTTTTGCAAAGACCTGCAGGCCGTGCTTCGACGAGCTCGGACTGCGGATTCCGATTCAACGATCTGGGAAGAAGTCAGCCTGAAACTTATCTGGCACTACTGCTGCGAAGGCGTTCGCCGCGTCCCGTTGATACATCCACCGGTGCGGAACATGATTCGACATCGGGACCTGATCTTACAGGTATCACGCATCGATCCGGATGAACCTGTTCATGAGCTGCTGGTCAAATTCTGCGCGGCTTATCTGGATCAGGGCTTTGCACAGTGGCGTTTGCCTGATCGCGAATCGGGATTTCTGAATTCGTTTTGCCAGCTGTTTCAGACTTCCGAAGTACGACGATTGCCATGGATGAAGAATCTAAAATCGGAAATCGAGCGACTGCAGCAGGAGTGTCATACTCCGGCAGAATGGATCGCAGATTCACTGACGGCACTGGGAGTGACCGACGAAGGCCGCGATGATTATATCCGCGCAACACTGCTGGCACTGCGTGGCTGGGCGGGCATGATCTGGCAGACGGAAATTCGTCCGGATCGCGTTTATATTCCATCGCCTTCGGGAACGTTGATGGAATTTATGGCGGTGCGATTGCTGCTGGATCGATTGGCGGCTCAGCACGTTGCAAAAAACTCACTGCACTGGACACGTCCTGTCGCGGAACTCAGTGCCGACCTGCGAACGAAGCTGCCGACGCACCACAAACTCAGCAACGAACAGTACGCCTTTCGCATCTTCCAGTGTGCTCAGGTCAACGGCTGGGGACCGGCCACACTGTCGACACTCACCACTTCCAGCTGGAAGGAACTGATTCAGGAACTGGCGGAATTTTCCGAACACGAACGTCAGCGCGTGTTTCACATCGCCTTTGAACGCCGCTATGCCAGAAACGCGATGGACGCCGTGGCGGCTCGAGTCACACGGCCTTCCATCAAACCGAAGACTCCATTGTTTCAGATCACGTGTTGTATTGATGCTCGAGAAGAATCGTTTCGTCGTCACATCGAAGAAGTCTCTCCAGACGTCGAAACATTTGGCGCGGCAGGATTTTTCGGTATTCCGATGTACTTCCGCGGCCTTGGCGACGCGCACTATTCGGCACTGTGTCCGATTGTGGTGATGCCGCGGTTCTGGCTGATCGAAGAACCGGTCTACTCCATGGAAGAAGTGGCGCGGGCAAAGGCGCGAGCGCGAAAGATTCTGGGGACTGCGACTCACAAACTTCTGCAGCAGACTCGCAGATCGCTGGGTGGCGCATTTGTGTCTGCATTGCTGGGTCCGCTGGCGACTGCTCCGCTGGTTGGTTACACCATGTTTCCCGGTGCGACAGCTCAGCTAAACACGGCCGCTCGACACTTTGTGGAACCGCCTCAGATTACTCGTCTGCGTCTGGAACGTGCCGAAAACGTTCCGGCGGGGCCGAAGGATGACCAGATCGGATTTACGCTCACGGAAATGGCGATGCTTGGTGGCAAGCTGCTGCGGGACATCGGGCTCACAAAAGACTTCGCTCCAATCGTGCTGTTCATCGGCCACGGTTCAGCCTGCCTGAACAATCCTCACAAGTCCGCGTACCACTGTGGCGCGTGTTCCGGAGGTGCGGGCGGGGCCAACGCGCGAGCGATCGCAGCGATACTGAATGACCCGCGTGTCAGAAAGATTCTGGCGACTCAGGGACTTGAGATTCCTGAAGAAACCTGGTTTCTGGGCGGTCAGCACAACACGGCGACCGACGAAATCACGTTTTACGACATCGAACTGCTGCCAACGTGGCACGTGCATCGGATGCCTGAAATCCGCAGAATTCTAAGTCGCGCGTGTGAGCGGAATGCTCAGGAACGCTGCCGGCGATTCGAATCGGCTGAGTTCAATATCGCCGAAGACAAAGCACTGCTGCACGTCCAGGATCGTGCTCAGAACCTGTCCGAAACGCGACCCGAATATGGTAACTGCACGAACGCGCTATGCATCGTAGCCAGACGCGAGCGGCTTCGCGGACTGTTTCTTGACCGGCGTTCGTTTCTGATGTCGTACGATCCGACCATTGATGATGCGGATAGTTCTACTCTGCTTGGAACGCTAAGCGCTGTTGTGCCGGTGTGTGAAGGGATCAATCTGCTGTACACGTTTTCGGCTATCGATCGGCAGGGTTTTGGATCCGGTTCGAAGTTGCCTCATAATGCAACGTCAATGCTGGGCGTCATGGACGGTGCGGCCAGCGATTTGCGTACCGGGCTTCCCTGGCAGGGCGTGGACATTCACGAGCCAATGCGGCTGCTGTTCATTATTGAAACCACTCCTGCGGCCATGCTCAGCATCATGGAACGCAACGCAACGATCGATCGTATCTGCCGCGGCGGCTGGGTTCAATTGGCGGTGCTGGATCCGTATTCCTCAGACATTATGTACTTTTCCGGAGGCCGTTTTGTAAAGCACATACCGCACAATCATGAACTGCCAATTGTGCAGCGATCGACTGACTGGAGTCGCGGTTCGCGAGACAATCTCCCGTTTGCCATCGTCGAAGGCGTGTCCGCAGCGGGTGGAAAAGCGTAGGCGATCAAGGCATATCCTCATCGATCAGATTCGAATCGCCTTCGCGGAATTTGAGTACCGAAGTGAGTTCTTTGGGAGTCAAAGACTGGTGTTGGTGTCGGCAGAATTCGAACGCATTTCAGAAGACCTGTTCCTCGCCCCGGCTTGGACTGCCCACTCTGTGCGCGGGGAGGAAAGTGGATCGCTGCGTGTACTACAGGGCGAGACAGGTGCGCACTGAAGGACTGGACACACGCGTCGATGAGCGTTCGGGCTGCAAGTTGCTTGTTCTTTACGAGCGTTTTTAGTTCAAGCTGCCATCAAGCCGATACGATTTCACGAGCGTTCTGAACGGCGGGGGCGAGCCGGAGAGGTGCGTCATCACCTTCGACAAGGATGGCCAGTTGCGAATCGACGGCATCGCACAGTTCGCCAAGTCGAAAAACGGAAGATTTTGCATCAGCGTCCAGCAATCGCTGGATTCCGTCCGGCACCTGTTGCAATTGATCGGGCAGTAGTCCCGCCAGCGCCACGGGAAACAGTTGGGGCAGATCACCTCCCGTTGCCTGAAGGGTCAGGTCCATCCGGTGATGGAATAGTATGGCACAGAGAAGGTCTTCGGGCATATTCCATTGGTGAGCAACATATGCGCCAACGGCGGCGTGATCCCAACCAAACGTATTCCGCTCCCAGTCTGTCAGAAGGACGCCATCCGGAGCAGCATCCTTTAAGAACTCGACGTACTGGGTATCGAATTGATTTGTCAGTCCGGGCAGCGCGAAGTCCTGCAGCAGGCCTCCGATGAACGCCAGATCCGCATCAAAATTCCAGACCTTTGCCGTCTGCTGGGCGAATATCGCGCGTCGCAGCGACTCGTTCCAGAAATTTCGGTGGTTGACAAG
The DNA here is from genome assembly GCA_937919915.1 of uncultured Planctomycetaceae bacterium. Lineage (GTDB taxonomy): Bacteria > Planctomycetota > Planctomycetia > Planctomycetales > Planctomycetaceae > Fuerstiella. Next base: position 634 of record CALFOL010000749.1, on the reverse strand, counting down.
CCTCGATTCATAAGCCAATGTCGCACCGCGCATTCCGGCTGCGATAAGATAGTTACGCGCCTTGGGCACTCCCATTCGGATCAGAGCTGCGGTCGCGCTCTTAATCGGACGTTCGGTGCCGGCAGCGGCGACATTGACCCACTTCAGCAAATCCATTGTCATACCGGGATCGACTTCAACAATCCGCCCCAGCGTCGCAATGTCATACTCGGCGCCGGACGAGACATCGAGAAATTTTGTAAGAGCGGAGGGCAGACTCGGCGTCTGGAGATCATCCGGCAGATTAAACGATTTTAGCGACGTAATCGCATCATAGCGGATCTTCCGCCACTCAAGGTCAGATGATGAATGTCCGTTGGGTCCGGTACTTATCATGATTGTTCAGAGCAAGATTCGTGATTTCGTCAACGCTCAGGCGACCGTCTGAGGGCTCGGAGGAACGGTTAAGCCGGGGGACGAGATACCGATAGGGCGTGTTTTTGAAATCCCATGACCGTAAATCGTTCTGGTTCAATCGCCTCCACGATGCGAACGGCCACAATGTCAGCCAGTTTCATGATGATTCGCCGAGTCCCATGGGCGTCCGGCTGCGATCGTATGAGTAGCACGAGTTCGTTTGTCAGCATGTAGTCGC
>CALFOL010000748.1 GCA_937919915.1 uncultured Planctomycetaceae bacterium | reverse complement strand
TCCACGTGGATTGTGTTTCCACACGATGTGACCGAGTTCCGGTTGCCGGAAAACCCGTAAAAAACACGCTGATTGCAGCTCTGCGAAGCCATCTGGACCCATTTCTGTGTTTCTCTTACATTTAAGCTCCTCTCACCTCTGCGAGTCCTCACTCGTACATCGCCGACCGTGATCTCAACGGCAGATCACATCGCGACAAACTCCTCCTCTCTCCCCGAAATGCAAAGGACAACGCCCATGTTTTCCTTCCGTCCTCAAAAATGCGTCGTCGCCTTCCTGCTGGTATGCACGCTGTGTGCCTCTGCAACGGCAAAGGTTGAAGCAGTCAAAGGCAAGCGATATACACTCAGCAAAAATCACGGACCATGGATGATCATGGCTGCGGCAATTACCGGAGTCCCCGCAGCACGACGCACGAAGGGCATGTCCGCCTGGGAAGCCGCCGATCAGCTGGTCTATGAGCTGCGGCTGAAGGGCATCCCTGCTTACACGCTGTTCATGGACCGTCAAATGGGCGCGGTAAAGGAATTCTCCGGCGGTGCTGGTCAGCAGAACGACAAAAAGTTCATCGCTCGGCACGAAGCAATCGCCGTTTTGGCTGGAAACTTCGAAAGCCGAGACGACCCCCAGGCCAGAGCAATTCTTGACTTTCTGAAGCAGAAATTCGAACCGACGTTCGCTAAAAACAAAGACAGCGGTGCGATCTTTTCGCGGACACCAGGCCAACCAAATGCACTCGGCGGTGCTCACCTGACGCCGAACCCTTTGATGCCAGCCAGTGAACTCAAACACCGCACTGTCGACCCACTAATTCAGAAGCTGAACGCAGGCGAAGAGTATTCGCTGACAAAAAACAAAGGTAAATACAGTCTGCGAGTGGCCACGTTTCGCGGCAACTCAATCATACAGGTTGACAATAAAGTCTCCGAAAAGGCGTCCAGTCACTTCAACCGATTCTTTGGCAGCAACCTGGACGAATCCGGCAACAAGGCCTGGGAATTGTGTCAGGCGCTCCGATCTGCCAGCAAATACGGTTACCCTCAGAATTACGAAGCGTACCTGTTTCATGACCGCTACGAGTCGTACGTGACAATTGGTTCGTTCGCCAGCGAAAATGATCCGGGCATCGTCGAACTGGCCCGCATGTTTCGCGGGAAACCAACCATGCATCAGGGACAGGAACGCGAACGGGCAGAAGTGTTCAGTATTCCGCGTCAGGTACCGATCGGCTCGTCGCCGGAAAAATTCTGGATGTTTGATCTGATGCCGAAACTGACTCGCGTACCATAAGTTTTACATGCAGGACCTGCTGGCGACATACCGTGACGCGCTGCTGGACGACACGCTGCCGTTCTGGCTGCGCCATGCCGTCGATAAACAGCACGGAGGCTTTATAACTTCCCTGGATCACGATGGCAGCATCGTGGATACAGACAAAGGTGTCTGGCAACAGTGCCGGTTCACGTGGCTGTTAGCAAAGCTGTACAACACAGTAGAACGGCGCCCGGAATGGCTGGAAGCCGCCCAGCATGGTCTTCGTTTTATCGAAGATCACTGCTTCGATCCTGCCGACGGACGCATGTGGTTCCAACTTACGCGAGAAGGTTGCCCACTTCGCAAGCGACGCTATGCCTTTAGTGAATCCTTTGCCGCATTGGCATACGGTGAAGTCGCCAAAGCCACGCGCAGCAACGAATTCGCGAGCAAAGCCAAAGCCGCCTTCGAACGATTCGTCAGTCACAACCTGAATCCCGCCGGCACGGAACCGAAGTTCACGGACACACGACCGACACGTGGAATCGGTTTTCCGATGATCACCATCAACACAGCACAGGACCTCAGGGAGTCAATCGGCCTGGAAACCGCCGATGAATGGATTGATCGTTCGATCGCCGCGATCCGCGACTACCATATTCACGAAGATTTGCAGTGCGTTGTGGAAACCGTCGGGCTCAACGGGGAAATCCTGCATGATTTCGACGGACGAACGCTGAATCCTGGACATGCGATCGAAGGCGCGTGGTTCATCATGGCCGAAGGCCGACACCGCAACGATCAGTCATTAGTGAACCTCGGCTGTCAGATGCTCGACTGGATGTGGCGGCGAGGCTGGGACGAAGAACACGGCGGCATGCTGTATTTCACCAGCCTGGACGGTAAGCCGATTCAGGAGTACTGGCACGACATGAAATTTTGGTGGCCACACAACGAGACAATCATCGCCACATTGATGGCCTATTTATCAACGGGAAAGAGTCAATACCGCACGTGGCATCAGCAGGTTCACGATTGGGCGCACGAAAAGTTTGCGGACCCCGACCACGGTGAGTGGTTCGGTTACCTGCGACGTGACGGTTCGCTCAGCAACACGTTGAAAGGCAACATGTGGAAGGGGCCGTTCCACCTGCCTCGTATGCAGCTGACATGCTGGAAACTGCTTGAGTCGCAGTAATCGAACGTTTTGCCGTCGAAGTAGCTGATGATTTGACTTGTTCGACAGTTGGGCAAAACCGGATCGGCGGCCGCTGGCTAAACTTGTGGATTCGAATCCCGCTTCCGTAGCATGATGTTGTCCGGGCTGGGTAAGCTAATCGCTTAGCAGGTTCCTTAGCAAACGACACATGATCGAACTCACCACTCAACCTATCGACTTCACCGCTGTCACCGAATCCGTGCGTTCCAACAACGCCGGAGCCGTCGTGCTGTTTCTCGGCACCGTGCGAGAATTCACCGGAGACGCTCAGACGTCATCGCTCGATTACGAAGCCTACCCCGCAATGGCGGTTCAGGCGATGCAGCAACTCGACCAGGAAGCGCGCGAACGCTGGACACTGGTCGACGTCAGTATTGTGCATCGAACGGGGCATCTGGATCTGGGAGAAATCGCCGTGGCTGTCGCTGTCAGCTCAGGACACCGCGCAGCGGCCTTCGAAGCTGGACAGTGGCTGCTGGACACACTCAAGCAACGTGTACCGATCTGGAAAAAAGAACTCTACTCCAACGGTCAAACCGAATGGGTCCATCCGACTCAAAAATCGCCGCCCACTACAACGCCTCCGGCGTCCGTGAGATAAGACTGATGAATTCCTCAACCGCCAACCCCGCCCTGCCTCAACTGATCGACAGTTTTGGCCGCGTTCACAACAACCTGCGTGTCAGCGTTACGGATCGCTGTAACATTCGCTGTTTCTATTGTATGCCGGCGGACAACGTCGAATTTATGCCGAAGCATGAACTGCTGTCGTTCGAAGAAATCGAACGAGTCGTGCGAATCGGGACAACGCTCGGCATTGATCGCGTGCGTTTGACGGGCGGTGAGCCTTTAGTTCGCCGTGACCTCCCAAAACTGGTTGAACAGCTGGTTAAGATCCCCGGCATCGTCGACATCGGTCTGACCACCAACGGCGTTCTACTCGGCGAACAGGCTCAGCAACTGCGTGACGCGGGACTGAAACGTCTCAACATCAGCCTGGATGCACTCGACCCGGAAGTGTTCAAAAAAGTCACTCGCCGCGACAGCTACGACAAAGTCATCGAAGGAATCCAGGCGGCTCGCGATGCGGGTTTTAGTCCGATTAAACTGAACGCAGTGTCCGTGAAAGGCCTCACTGAGGACCAGATTATTCCTTTTGCAGACTTGGCTCGCGAGACCGACACAGAAGTACGGTTCATTGAATTCATGCCGCTGGATGCGGACAGCAAGTGGCAGCGCGACAAAGTTCTGCTGGCGTCTGAGATCATCGAACGTCTGGAAACCGCGTTCGGCACGCTGGTGCCGGTCAAATCAACCAATCCGAATGCTCCAGCAAACAACTACGAATTCGCGGACGGTCGCGGTCGCATTGGCATGATCGCTTCCGTCAGTCAGCCGTTCTGCAGTACATGCAATCGTTTTCGACTGACCGCTGAAGGCAAGTTGCGCAACTGCCTGTTCAGCATGGAGGAAACCGACGTTCGCGGACTGCTGCGAGGCAACGGATCGGACGCCGACATCGCCGCCGCGATGCTGGCGAGCATCGCAGCCAAGAAATCCGGACACCAAATCAACTCAGCAGACTTCATTCAGCCCGACCGCCCCATGTACTCCATCGGCGGCTAGACAGCACGGACCGCTGCCGATGCGAGCGACCGCTCGCCCCGAGCAAAGTGGCTTTGTTGTCGCTACGAAAAGTTGCCTCATTGAAAACAGGAAATGGACACATGCAGAGAATCGGAATTGTATTTGCGGTGCTGACTGGAGCGTGTCTGTTGGCCCAGGCCTCGGCCGGTGAGCGCATCTTTGTCTGGCCCGACATGGCGCCCGGAGAAACTCAGAACGACGAAGGGATCACTCAGCCACCAAAAGCAGGCGAAGATCCGCCAGTCACGCGCGTGACACACATCCGTCGTCCTGCGATCGACGTCTTTCTGGCAGACAAACCCAACGGGAGCGCCGTTGTTGTGCTGCCGGGCGGTGGGTTTGCAAAAGTTGTCCCCGACAAGGAAGGATCCGAAGCCGCACCGTGGCTTAACGCACTCGGCATTTCCGTCTTTGTGCTCAACTATCGCACCAACGAAGTCACCCCGAAATCAGAACAGGCATGGCGTCGACCACTGCAGGACGCACAACGCACACTGCGGCTAATTCGTCATAACGCAACTGATTGGAAAGTTGATCCAGCCAAAGTCGGCGTCCTTGGGTTCTCAGCGGGTGGCCAGGTAGCCGCCATTCTACACACTGCGGAAGGCGAGGCTGCCTATGAACAGATCGACGACATAGACAAACAAAACTGTGGCACCGATTTTTCTATGCTGATCTATCCGTGGAGAATCCAGAACGCAGCCGGCGAACTACTCGCTGACATCAAGCCCGCAAAGACTTCTCCTCCGGCCTTCATCGTTCACACTCACGACGACGGATCCTCTTCTGTTGGCAGCGTCCTGCTGTATGCCGGTCTCCGAACCAACAAGGTTCCCGCCGAACTGCACGTCTACGAAAACGGCGGCCACGGGTACGGCATGCGTCCTGTCGCCAATTCCGAAATCGGCACCTGGCCCCAGCGAGCCACGCCCTGGCTGCAACGACACCACATCGCAACCCCGTAAAGCAAACGGCTCGCTTGCTCAAACTATCGCCAACAAACGCAGACGGTCTACTTGACTCCAAACCTCATGACTAAAAACCTCAACTACACACCCGCCTCAATGGCTCAGCGAGCCTCCGAGCAGGCGATCGGCTTCCTCATTCAACAAGGCATCGAAAACGCCGACTGCCTCTCGCTGGCCGCTGGATTCGTCGATCCACTCACACTTCCCGTCGAACTTGTCCGCACCACAGCAGCCGACATATTGGGCAACGCCGCCAATGGCCAGGCAGCACTCCAATACGGCACAACACAGGGCGCCGAGCACCTGCGAGCTGTGTTCCGCGACTACCTGACTGAGCTCGAAGGACCAGGCAGTCGCATGTCACAGGTCCCGCTAAGCCGCCTGATGCTGACCACGGGGTCACAGCAACTACTGGCTCTGGCATCGCAGGCGATCTTCAACGAAGGCGACATTTGCCTGGTGGCTGCACCAACATACTTCGTGTACCTCGGAGTCCTTGATGGTGTCGGTGCGGAAGTCATCCCGGTCAAAACCGACGGCGACGGAATGTGCCCGGACGCATTGAACAAAGAACTGCAACGACTCTCCGACGTTGGGCAACTTCACCGTGTGAAGCTGGTGTACGTTGTCAGCTATCACGACAACCCCGCTGGTATCAGTGTCAGCCACGAACGCCGCCCGATGCTTGCCGAATGTGTGCAAAAATGGTCGACAGACCACAAGATCTTTCTGCTGGAAGACGCCGCGTATCGTGAACTCCACTACGACGGACCGATTCTGCCCAGCATTTGGTCGTTCGATAACGAAGACGATCACGTGATTCTGTCACAGACGTTTTCCAAGAGCTTCTCGCCTGGTGTACGCGTCGGGGTAGGAGTCCTGCCGCAGGAACTCATCAAACCAATTTCTGACCTGAAGGGCAATGAAGACTTCGGCAGCACTCACCTCAGCCAGAACATCGTGGCCGAAGTTCTGAAGTCAGGAAAACACCACCAGCACGTCAACATGCTGCAGAAAAGTTATCGCATCAAACGCGATGCCATGCTGGCGGCGGCGGACGAATTCTTTTCAGACATCAACGGAGTCACATGGTTGAAGCCCAACGGCGGTCTCTATGTCTGGATGACTTTGCCTGATTCCATTCCCACCGGCTTCGACAGCCCGCTGTTCAAACAGGCGACTGAAGTGGACAAGGTGATGTATGTCCCGGGTGAACTCTGTTACCCATCCGGCTGGATGCAACGTCCTCGCAGTCAAATGCGACTCAGTTTCGGCGTGCTGGACGCTGCAGGAATTCGCGAAGGAATGCGTCGACTGGCAACGGCTGTGCGAACTGTCAGTACCGGATAAAGATGATGCCGCCCGAACTCTGGAGACCAACGTGTGAGCTTTGGATGCTCCAACTGCGAGCCGCATTGCTGACGGCGACGCGAGCGTTTTTCGACGAACGGGGCTACCTGGAAGTTGAAACTCCGCTGCTGTCGCACGACATCGTTGTCGATGCTCACCTGGAACCGTTCACGGTTGCTGACGCTGCTGATCAGGAACCGCTGTTTCTTCAGACCAGCCCCGAAGCCGGCATGAAACGTTTGCTCGCCGCCGGAAGCGGTTCGATCTTTCAGGTTACTCGATCGTTTCGCAAGGCAGAACAAGGCACCCGGCACAATCCGGAATTCACGATGCTGGAATGGTACGGAGTCGACACGACTTACCACGACCAAATGCGGCTAACGGAAGAACTCGTCCGCCACTGCGGGACAGTGATCGACAAGTGTCCCAACATCAGCGGAGCTCAAAAGTGGAGTAACGCCGCCTTCGGCAGGCTCTCCTATGACACAGCCTTTCCGGACTCTCAAAGCGGTATTCTGGAACTGACAATTCCTCAGCTTCAAGCTTTGGTTGCGGAACACACGACGCTCTCGGAAGCCGCTCACGCCATCGAAAATCGCGACGACTTGCTGAACATTCTGCTGGCGGAATGCGTTGAGCCGCACCTCGGCAAACCGCACCCGCAGTTTCTGTGCGACTACCCACTATCACAGGCGGCCCTCGCAGAACAAAACGCCGCGGACGAACGCACGGCGTGCCGGTTTGAGCTCTACATCGACGGTCTGGAAATCTGCAACGGCTATCAGGAACTGACAGACCCTCATGAGTTACAGCAGCGTGACCAGCTGCAAAACGCCAGCCGCACCGCGCACCAAACGGACTCACTTCCCGGCGCCAAACATCTTATCGCCGCCATGCAATCGGGACTGCCGAAATGTTCCGGCGTCGCATTAGGATTCGATCGGCTGATCATGAGTCTCACCGGACTCCACGACATTTCCAAAATCATCGCATTCCCCCAAGAACGAGCCTAGAGTAGTTTACTTATTGTCGTGAACGGTACTCGCTCGCGGGAGTAGGATTTCTTCACTCGAAATACGTTCCCCGCGGCCACAAATCAGCGTAATACGCTGTAAAGTAGCCGGCACTATCCCAGGGACGAACTTCGCGGCACGGCACTTTTCTTACTGCGAGTTGCCCACGCCGTGATCTGCGGTTTCGCGAATACGGCGCCAAACGCAACGAGTGCCACGCCTCAGATCACGCCAAATGCAACCTGTTGTAACAAAGGTGCCATTCCGCAAAACACGTCACTCGGAGAGTGGCGACTACGTTACCCGTTTTGACTGCCGGGCGATTTACCGAAGACTGATTTCAGATCAGTCACGTTCGTAATAATCTTCTGATCGCCTTCCGTCCGACCTGTTCCCTGCAATGTGATACCCGTGCCGCAGTGGTAAGCCAGATTGAAGTTGTGGAAATCCTTAAAGTCCACTTCGACTCGAACCGGCAATTGCCCCTCAACGTCAACGAAGAAGATGCGAGCTTCGTCCAGATCGTCCGACATGCGGATACGCCCCTGCACCGTGAACTTATCACCTTCCACCTTTGCCCAGCTGTCGAATTTTCGTTCCTGATACGGTTGGTAATCAGAACTGTTCAAACCAGGCAGCGGCGTTGTCACGCCAGCGAACTTTTCGACGCTGACCCCAAACTTCTCCAACAGTGAAATATGCAGTCGACCAAGTTCCTGGTTCTCTGAGAAGCGAAGATAGCGACCAGTCTTCAACAGTGCCTTGCCGCCCGCCAGAATGATGGGAATTCTGGTCACCGTATGGTTATCACTGTGCCCCATACCTGATCCGTATAGAACCAGAGTATTGTCCAACAGACAGCCGTCACCTTCGCGGCGTGACTTCAGCCTGGCCAGCAGTGAATCGAATTTCTCCATATGCCACACGCTGATCTTCAACAGCGATTCCAGATTGCTGCGGCTGAAGTTACGGAAGAAGTGCGACAGATAGTGGTGCTGTTCTGTGATCCCC
>CALFOL010000747.1 GCA_937919915.1 uncultured Planctomycetaceae bacterium | reverse complement strand
TGTCACGGGCAGTGAAGCGATCTGGACCGCCGCATCATTAAAAAGAATGCGTTCGAAATCGACCAGCACATTGACGTTCTCAATGCCATTTTGCCCCGGGCCGGTAATCTGAACGACACCATTTCCGAACTTCAGAAATTCGAATTGCGACGTGTTGCCTTCATAGACGACCCATGCGTCATTTCCGGCGCCGCCGAAGACAAAGTTGTTGCCTGCGGGTGCATAGATTTCGTCATCGCCTTTCGCATTGATGATGTCATTGGCTTCGGTACCCGTCAGCCATTCTGATGCGTCAGTGCCGACAATGTCTGCCGTCGACGGATCGACAGGCGGGTCAACGGGCGGGTCAGTCGGGCCGTCCGGAAGCGTTGGGCTGTCTCCTGGTGTCGTGGGCAGTGAGGCGATCTGCACAGCACCGTCGTTGAACAGAATGCGTTCAACGTCGACCAGCACATTGATATTCTGAATCCCATTCAGTCCTGGTCCTGTGACCTGAACGACTCCGTCGCTGTACTTCAACACTTCATACTGAGGTGTGTTGCCTTCGTAGACAACCCACGCGTCGTCACCGGCACCGCCGAATACGAAGTTGTTACTCAGAGGAGCATAGATTTCGTCGTTGCCGCCGAGTGCCTGAATGATGCTGTCCATCTCACTTCCGGACAGCCATTCTGCAGCGTCCGTTCCCTGAATCGTGGCGGACATCAGGACCATCGCTTCCAACGATTCGATTTCGGTACGCTTCGAGTTGGCAACATGCTTCGACATTCTTTAACCTCACTGAGAACCTGCGAACCGATCCGCTAACGCGAATGTGTATTGCAGGTTACACGTGGGGGGATGTCGTGCCCGGATGTCGTGCCCGGATGCTCCCGCTAAATCCGATTTGCGTACCGAAGCCGCGGCAATCTACTGCGCGTTCTCAGGTGATGTTGCGAAAGGGCAGCATCCGGCGTTGTGTTTACGCAACGCTCGACGCCCTTACCCTGGGATCACTTTTTCTTCACGGCCTTCTTTTTGCTGGCGGCCGATTTCTTCTTGTTCGCAGGTTTCGTTGCCGACTTTTTCTTTGCGACGGCTTGTTTTGGGGCAGCCTTCTTCGGCGACTTCTTCTTTGCGGTTGCTTTCTTCCCGACGTTTTTCGTGGCCCCTTTTTCGACTGTCTTCTTCGTTGCCGCCGCCCTGCTCTTTTTCTTCTCCGTCGGCGCGTCTGTGGTATCCAGTTCGATGCCAAACATGGCACTCAGGTCTTCGCCAGCGAGGTCAGATGATGGATCTCCGAATGCAGCGCTAAGGTTTTCTCTTGATACGGCGGCGCTGACGAGTTCTGTGTGATCCACGTCGCGAAGCAGGAACAGCAGTTCAGGGCTCTTGTCCAGGCGAGCTCCTACACCGTACAGCACGGCGGCCAGATGCTTGCACAGTCCCGCACCGTCGGGGCAGTTGCAGTTCATGCGGATTTCGCGGGGAGCCGGAAACAGGCCCTCCTTGCGATCGGTCAGCCGTTGCATCACGCCGTCCGAGAATTTTCCGCTTAACAGATCCAGCAACGAATCGATCGATGCGCTGCAGTCGTTGCGGATTTGTTTCCACTGATCCGCTTTCAGTTTTGTGATGCTGATTTTGATTTCGTAAACATCCGAACCACCGACAATCGCTTCGATCTTTCCCGCCGAAATCAGCAGATCTGCAACAGACCCGTTTCGCGCGTACGTGCGACCACGTGGCAACCGGTTGGCGTAGTCGCTGTAGCTTTCCAGGTGATCGCACCACGCTTTGCCCCAAAACGTTTTGGCGATCTTGTTGCCCTTGATTTCCACCGGTTCTGGCTTCCGGCCCTGTTTCTTCGCCTTCTTTTCTGCGAACGATCGAGCCTGCGCTTTCCGCCGCCCGACCGGCACATATTCGCGAAATCCGTAATGGTCACCCCAACGCATCGTGTTTTTCCCGAGAGAGTGTGTTGTTCTGTGAGATCGTACTTCTGACCACGGATCAACCGTATCTCATGAATTTGGCGTTCGCGAAATCATGATTGTCTCCTGCAGTCGACCTGCGATTCATTTGTGAGATTTGTGGCCAACTTTGAACCCGGAAGATAGCGGCGCCGCGGCTAATTGTCATCAGTGCCTGCACGCGACAAATCGATGGCGACGAAGTCCAGTAGTTCTCTGTCACTCATCTGTGTCAACTGAGCTTCCGCACCGCCCTTCAAGATCTGATCCGACAGTGCCTGCTTGTCGCGAATCATTTCGTCAATGCGTTCTTCTACTGTTCCGCGACACACGAATTTATGCACCAGTACGTTGCGTTTCTGGCCGATTCGGAACGCTCGGTCGGTGGCCTGGTTTTCCACCGCAGGGTTCCACCAACGATCAAAATGCACCACGTGTGACGCCGCGGTGAGGTTCAGGCCAGTACCGCCGGCCTTGACGGAGATCACAAAAAACGGCGGGCCATCGTCGGCCTGGAAATCAGCGACCAGTTGCTGGCGTTTCTTCACAGCAACGCCGCCATGCAGCACCAGACCGGCGCGTCCAAAGACACTCGCCAGAAATTCTGCCAGCGGCTCTGTCAACGACTGAAACTGCGTGAACACCAGCATCCGTTCCTGTTGTTCAATAATCGGTTCACAGATTTGCCGCATTCGGAGAAACTTGCCGCTGTCGCCAGGATCGTATTCTGTCTGGCCAAGAAACTGCGACGAATGATTGCAGATCTGTTTCAGCTGCATCAGGGTCGACAACACAATTCCGCTGCGCTGCACGCCCTCTGTTGTATCGTCCAGGCGTTTCTGTAGTTCCTTCAGTACCTTTTGATAGAGCGTCGCTTGTTTTTTGGAGAGCCCACATTCCGTCCGCATTTCTGTCTTGTCGGGTAGGTCCGGCACGATGCCTGGATCGGTTTTCATACGCCGCAGGATGTACGGTCGCACCAGCTGACGCAGCGCACCGTAGGCCTGAGCGTCCTGCTGCTTGCCAAGGTTTTTGACGAACTTCTTGAACTGAGTGACGTTGCCGAGCAGTCCCGGGCAGCAGAAATGAAACAGAGACCAGAGTTCTCCGAGATGGTTTTCTACTGGAGTTCCGGAGAGTGCAATTCGCCCCGATGATCGCAGTTTGTGAATCGCTTTAGCCTGAGCCGACGACGCGTTCTTGATGGCCTGAGCTTCGTCGAGAACGATGAGGTGCCAGTCGAGCTTTGCAAACCAGTCCAGGCGGCGAGCCAGTCCGTACGTCGTCACGACAACGTCGAATTTTGAAACGCTCTTTTCCGGCGCTTCGGCGATGACCTGAAGCTCACCGGCGTCGCATTCGGAACTGTGAGCGTAGAAGACGTTCAGTGACGGGGCGAAACGTTCGAATTCGCCCTTCCAGTTTCCGACCAGTGAGGCCGGCACAACCAGCAGGCTGGTCTGCGCCTGTTTTGACTTTTTCGACTTACTATCCTTCGCCGCATTTTCACGCTTCAATGTCAGCAGTAAATCGATGATTTGAATTGTTTTGCCGAGCCCCATGTCGTCCGCCAGGCATGCTCCCAGACCAAGTCGTGTCATGAACCATAACCATCGCACGCCATCGACCTGATATGGGCGAAGTGTTGCGTCGAGCTGCTTTCCTGGTTCGCAGTCGATGATTCCAGTCGGATCTCGCAGTTGTTGCAGCGTGTCATTCAGCCATTGGCCGGACGTAATGCGAGTCCATCCGGCAACGTCCGCGTTGGAGGATGAGGTCCCCATTTCAACACCGGCCAGCATGCGCATGCCCTGGATGAAATCGATTCCATCTCCGAATTCCTCTTCCACGTGCCTCCAGTGTTCCAGCGCCTGTTGCAGTTTGTCGGAATCCACTTCGACCCATTTTCCGCGCAGCAGCGTGAGTCCATCCGTTGCCTGCAGAATCTGTGCACGTTCTTCATCGGTGAGTCGTTCGCCGCCCAGTGCAAGGCCGACTGAAAAATCCATCAGTCCGTCAGTGCCAACCCGACTGCCTTCCTTTTGCCCAATCTTCACCTGAACTTCCGGTCGAAACGTCTTGCGACTCTTCCACCAGTCCGGCAGTCGCATGACCAGTCCCGCCGCTTCCATTTGCGGCACGTCGGTTAATAGCCGATGCGCCTGGCTGACACTCAGGGCATGCGGCTGAAACAGTTTCCGCGAATCCAGCATCTCGCGCACAACCTTGCTGTCTTTGGCAGCGTTGCGGACTGGTTCCAGCAGAGCCGTCAGTTTTTCCCGATCCTGTTCTCCGGCATATTGCTTGAGTGCTTCGGCCAGCGGCAGGTGTTGAAGTTTTGCTTTCGCCGACATGCGATGCGTGTAAGTCGCCAGAAACGCGAACGGTCGTTCAGGGTCTCGTTTGTTTTCCGCCAGATGAAACGTGACTCGGCCCAGCAGATTCCAAATCGGATTGACCGTCTTCAACCAGGCTAACACGCCTTCCTTGAACGTTGCAGCTTGTTCCAGAGAATACTGCTGCAATTCATTCCACAACTGCCGCAGCACGTCCGGTGTCATGTATTCCAGCCCACGCATGGGCGGAGCGTTCTGGATGAGTTCGATCAGCCGCAGTTCCAGAGGCGGTTCGATGACGCTGGCTTTGCGCTGCTTTGGAACCAGTGCCTGCTTCAATTCCTCTTCGCTGAGGTTACACAGGCCGTGAAAGAACTGCTGTGCGAATTCTCGCCAGAACAAGAATTCAGGTGGCAATTCTGTTTGTGGTTTTCCAGCGGCAAGCAGCACAAGGCCGGCTGATGTCGACTGCTCGAATGCGTCGCCCAGTTGCTGCACCGATTTCTGCTGCAAGTCATTCCGGGAGGGCGCGTTTGCTGGAATGGGTTGAAGAGTCAGGTGGCCGGCAGGCGTGATGACAGGTTGGATGCTCATGTGGCGAAGGCTACAAAGAACCGCAAAAAAGTCGAGGATTGATGGTTGGCGGGAGTCTGGAAATTCGCTTGATTCGACATTGAATACTCTTTGAGCGAGAATTGGATTACTTCGGCAAGATAAGGCTGAATGTCCTGAATCGCGTTGTTAATCATCCCAAGACTGAGACGATCACGATGAAATGCCAACTTCTCCTGTCGTTATGTTTATTCGGACCGCTCCTAAGCGATGTGTTCGCAGCGGACGATTGGCCGATGTGGCGACGCGACGCGGGCCGAACGGCGGTGACTCAGAATACACTGCCGGAATCGCTGAAGCTCAAGTGGGTGCGCCATCTTCCTGCGGTGACGCCCGCTTTTCATAGTGAACGACTGCAATTTGATGCCGGCTATGAACCGATCGTCGCTGGCGACAGACTGTTGATTGCGTCTTCGAAGAATGATTCGGTCACCGCTTATGATGTCGCGACCGGGAACGAAATCTGGGTGGTGCGAACCAACGGACCCGTACGTTTGGCGCCTGCCGTTTGGGTGAATTCGGTCTGCTTTGGTTCTGATGATGGGTGTCTGTACTGCGTTGATCTGAAGACTGGCGACCTGCGTTGGAAGCACCGAGCTGTTCCGAGTGATCGCAAGCTGCTTGGCAACCAGCGGTTGATTTCAGTGTGGCCGGTTCGAGGTGGCCCCGTGGTTGCCGATGGGAAAGTGTATTTCGCGGCAGGCGTTTGGCCGTTCGAAGGCGTTTTCGTCTACGCGATGGATATTGAGTCGGGTGACGTTATCTGGCGGAATGACCGGCTGGGCTACATGTTCGGCCAGCAACCTCACAATACGGAAGCCATTGGCGGTCTGGCTCCACAAGGCTATCTGGTTGTTGATGGCGACAAATTGGTCGTGCCGTGTTCGACGGCTTATCCCGCGACGCTGAATCGCGAAACCGGCGAGGTCATAGAATTCGAATTGCCGGGCCCCGGACGTTATCCCGGAGGCTGGTTTGCAGCTCTTGATGAAACCTCTGCCAAAGCGATCCGGCGCGGTGAAATCACCTTTGACGATTTGATCAACCAGCAACTGCATGAAGACAAGGTCAATAAGGGCGGTGGCGTGTCCGGCATCAGTCGCCGAATACAGGCAGGCGGCCGCACACTGAATTTCGATGACGGATTCGAAGCAGTGGACGGCAGTGTTCATTCGATGATCGTTGCTCAAGAACAACTTTTTGTATCGACTCGCGAAGGAAGCATTTATTGCTTTGCGGATTCGAAGACTGTTGGTGAACAGGTCGTTCAGTTGCGCGCCGCGGATGTCTCGGTGAACGTACCAGGAATTGCGAATGCAGCAGCAAGAGAAGTTTTGAAAACAGTCAGAGATCGTGGATATGCATTCGTCGTTGGTGTTAAGGACGGTTCGCTGGTGAAGGCTTTGTTAAATGAGTCGAATCTGCACGTCGTGGCGATCGATGATGATGCAAAGGTTGTTGAGCGGCTGCGAGCGGACTTGCAGAGTGCCGGGATCTACGGCGATCGAGCGGCGGTGCTCGAAGCTGATCCAGCACGCGTGGCTTTGCCGCCTTATCTTGCTTCGTTGATAACGACGGAAACGCCGGACCGCATGGTCGATTCCTGTGAGCGACTGTTGCAAACGCTGCGTCCATTCGGTGGCGTCGCTGTCCTCCCGTCATCTGCAAAGACGTTGGGATTTAGTGCTGCCGCGATGGCGGCGCTGGAGCCTGGGGCTTTCGAATTATCGGAGGTTGATGGACATGCATACGTCCGACGCGTCGGCCCACTACCGGGCGCGACAGACTACAACGCCGACTGGAAGACGAGCCCTGACGAGCTGGTGCGGTTTCCGTTGGGAGTTCTGTGGTTCGATGATACGCTCGCGCATTTCAAACGCTCACCGCAACCACAATTCACTGGTGGCGTCATGATTTCCCGTCCAAAAGACTGGCATGCTCCACGTGTGAAAGGTGTATACACAACTGACTATCCACTGCTACCGCCGGTGCTGTCTGATATTTATACGGGGCGAGTACTGGATGAATCAGAACAAACTGAATTACGTTCCGGCCTGAAAAAGACAGATCCCGTCAAACCCGAACCCAGCCAGTATCGGCCGCCCGGCCAAAAAGATATGTGGAAGCCGAAAGACCCCGTTGTCGGCGAACGCACCAATCCGCTCACCGGCGAGAAGGAGCCGCGGACGTTTCCGAAAACGTATGGTTGCGACGGCGGAGTCGACTATGGATCGTTCTACACACTGCGAGCCGGAACGCCGGCGTTCTACGACAAGACGGCCGAAAGCGGAACAGTGTTTCTAAGCGGTCCTCGCAGCGGTTGTACGAACAGCATCATCCCGTCGGGAGGGCTACTGAACGTGCCGTACTTTTATGAAGGCTGCACGTGCAGTTATCCACTGCCGACGGCGATGTCGCTGGTGGCGATGCCTGAGAGTTTCGAACAATGGTCATCATGGGGGGAGACTGAGATTCAGCCGAAGTCCATTCAGCGGATCGGCCTAAACTTCGGAGCACCTGGTGACCGCATTACTCGCGACGGAACATTGTGGCTGGACTATCCGTCTGTCGGCGGTCCGTCTCCAAAGATCCACGTCGAGACAAGTCCTGCAGATTTAAAGAGCCGCTACGGACACAGTCTATGGATGCAGGGCGATTCAAAATCACCGTGGGTTTCTGCTTCGGCTGTCGAAGGCTTGCAACAATTCACGCTTCACGATTTGAAACCCGGTCGTTACACGGTGAACTTGTTCTTCGCGGAACCTGATGATTGTTCTCCGGGAGATCGAGTTCAGAGTATTTCCATGCAGGGGCAGCTTGCACTGGAAGATCTCGATGTGTTCGGCAAGGCTGGAGGATCGATGCGTGCAGTTGTCCACACGATTGATAACGTGGTAGTCAAGGGTGTCTTCACACTGTCACTTTCTGCAACCCACGGAACGACGCTCATCAGTGGACTCGAATTGGTGCGCAACCAGTAATCGCAGATGGGCCGCTACTGCGCGGAAGTTAGGCGCCGTATACGGATCTGTTTGAAGTAGAACACACTTTTCGGGTCGTGCGCCTGTAGAGCAATGGCTCCGCCTTTGGGATCGATCAGCCGTTTGGCTCGCGCGGCGGGACGTTCCGTGTTCTCCGGTTCGGTGTAGTCGACCGTTCGTTTGTCGTTCAGGAAGACCTGAATGCGTTTGCCTTCGACGCGAAAGCGAATGTTGAACCATTGGGTTTCGTCGACCGGTGATTCGGCCAGGTCGTGGATGAAGTACAGACTGCCGGTCTTACGTTTTTCGACTTTGGAACTGTTGAGCTGAACTTCATAGCCCTTGTTCAGGTACTTCTTCTTTCGAAGTGTGCGATCCGTGTGGAAGAAGATGCCGGAATTGGAGTTCCGTTCGGAACGAACGGTAGCGGATAGTTCAAAGTTAACAAACGTGTCGTCCTTTTTGTCATCGCCAACATAAAACAGATGGCACATCCCGTTTATGCCGTGAGCTTTCAGGATGCCGTCAGTGACAGTAAAGGATTCCGGGTGAGCATTCGCCTGCCAGCCGGCTTTAGAAGTTGCGT
>CALFOL010000746.1 GCA_937919915.1 uncultured Planctomycetaceae bacterium | reverse complement strand
GCTGCCGCGGTTCATGTGGTCTCCGTCGATGATGCGGAAAAAGAAACGGACCGCGAATATGACGCCGGCGGCCAGGGCGAATATCACAAAGGGCTTCATGTGGAAAAGGTAGCTTACGGATCCGGCGGCGTGCGGGGAAATCTCGGCGTCAGATCGTTTTTTAGCAGCGGAGATGGCAACGGTTATCTGTCCGATGTTTCCGCTTCGATTCTGAGTCGCAGACCCTGTACGCCGATATCAAGGATGTTAATCGCTGGCGAGCTGAGCGACAGCGTTCGCAGGCTGGATTGCGTTGGGAGCGATTGTTTGAACACCTGCTTTCCCGCCGTTTTTGAGACGCCGTAGAAGATGCTTCGCCCAGTTGGCTGTCCATCGGCAGTTCGTTGCGAAGCATCGATCAAAAGCATGATCGGCAGCTCTGGCTGATCAGTGCTGGCCATCAGGACTTCGCTGTTGCCGAACTCCCATTGCTGTTTTCCGGTTTCCCGATCCAACGCGATCAGTGCCCCTTCGAAGATCATCATGTGTCGGTTTGCCGGGCTTTGCAGGAACAGGCCGTTGTTTCGTTTACGATTGCACACGTAGAAACTTAGGCCGTCTGTTGCCACCAGGACTCTGGCTGGATCCCAAAACGGGAGATCAAGTGGTGTGTCTTTGTCCGTTGGCTGTTCCGGCAGTGAAGTTGTCTTCGCGGCTTCTGTGGGGTGGAAGGAAATCGTGTTTGATGTTCGCGACTTCAGGTCCACAATTTGTACCTGGCGTTGTTCGTTGAAACCTGCCAGGGTGTTGTCGTTGACGAATTGAAATCGCATCATATTTGCCAGATCGATTTCGTGGACGACGTCGTTCGTGGTTGAATCGATCCACAGCAGTCGCGGGTCATGCTTGTCGTGCGACTGCTTCCAGCAGACAAACAGGTTTTCGGTATTTCGAATTGGCGTCATGGAATCATTCGTGACGTCTGGTGCTGGCAGCCTGCTGCCGTCCACAGCGCTGAAGCGGGTCACCGTGTGATTGGCGGAGCTGACCTGAACTGTGTTGCCGGATGCGACGATACTGGCCGTCTCTTTCTGTAGTTTCATCGACCACAATGTTCTGCCGGTATAGATGTCGATCATCGAAAAGTTCCGTCCATTCGTCAGCGCCAGCCAACCGTGTCCGGAGCCAATTACCTGGAATGAGCTTGGCAGTTGCTGCGAAGGGAGCCGGTTTTCCAGTGGAGCGAATCGATCGAAGTTGTTGGCCGACCCCGACGGTGTTGGCATCGCCACATACGGAAACGACCGGGACCACAGGACTGTCTGGTCCAGCAGCGAGACGGCTGTGATGCTGGCATATGACTTCAGCAGCAGCACTGTGCCAGCACGTATCAGGATATCCTGCTGGAACGAATAGGTTCCATGCAGCCGGTAGTTCCCGGGAATTGACCAGCGGGGCATATTGTTTTCAGCGATGTCAAATACCTGCAGCCGACCGTAATCACCGGCCGTCGCTGACCACCGAAAACGACTTAGGAACAGGTCATCTGGTTCTGCGATTGAAAGCACTTTTTCGACCCTGCCGAATGAGCGCAATCGCGCGACGGGAATTATCCGGTAGGCATCGGCAGTCCATTTGGCGAACGAGTCCGTCCTTTGCTTGCGTGATTCCTGTCGCAGGCTCTGGTCAGACCGGAATGTCTGATTTCCAAACAGCTTCGATGTCCGCACGGCTGCCGAGAACCGTGTCGGCATTTCCAGTGTCGTAATGTTCAGCAGCGCTGTCTGTGGTGTAGGTGGCGTGGCGTCCTGTTGGAGTTCCGACACCATTTTCTCCAGCACCTCCACCTCGCGATTGAATACCGCCGCGATGTCTGTACTGCCACTGGAATCCGCCGCGATGCGGAGGTTGACGGCGTGCCGGAGTAGTTGCACGGTCGCTTCGTGTGACGTAGTTTCGCGAAGGCGGTTATGAATGATCGGCAGCACCGCCGGATGATGCAGACTAAGCAGGACGGGAGTTGAAACGTCAGTGAGTTGCTTCAGAATCGCATCCTTGTCTGGTATTTGATCCAGTAACTCAGCCAGCTTTGATGTGGCCCAGGTGTGGAGCGGTGTTACTGTTGTTGATGTGTCATTGCTGGCGGCCGCGTGAGGGTTGTCGGGAGCGTGCAGATTTGGTGACGGAAACAGAAGTAGTGCGGGGTCAAGTTTCAGGATGTCGGCGATTAGGCTGGCGGCTTTCGGGAGTTCCTGTTGCTTCAGCAGGATTTCGAACTCCAGAACCAGAACCTGAGCTTGTTGTTGCTGCGACTTCTGCATGTCTTTCAGTGGCCGCAAGTGTGTCTCTGGATTGTGGGCCGCCAGCCGCACATGACACTCAAAGCGGATGGCTTTCGCCTCAGTATTCCCCGGTTCCTCCACCGAGATCTTTTCTGCGAGCTGCAGTGCGTTCGCCCATTTCTTTGCGGCCAGGAGGGCCGCGGCGATTTCGATCGGTTTTCCTGGCTGGCTCTTTGACGGATTCGCGGAGAGGTAGATCAGACGATCTGGAGTCGCGTAGAGTAGGTCTCCCTGGTGCAGCGGTTTCTGAAGTTTAATCAGCTGGCCCCATGCCAGCTGGGGAAGTACGTCAGACGCGGTTTCGATGATTTTTCCTGACGCAAGGTCGACGCGAATGATGGCACCGGTTGTCATCGGAAGCAAAAGAGTGTTGCCCTCTGAAACTGCCTGTCCAGTGGGCAGGGCTCCGGGCACTGTTTCCGTCGACCATCTGACGTCTCCATTCACAGTGCTGCGACAAATGATTTTTGATTCCTTACTGCAAACGATTGTTGCTTCATCAATGTGCAGCAGCAATTCAGACAGCTTCACCGGGACACGATTTGCGATCTGTCCTGTTATGGCATTCAGTAGCAGGATCTCATGCGATTCATGCGGCAGAATGATCAAGCGGTCACCTGCGAGTCGCATTGTTGACACCGACCAACCGCCACGGACGGATGACCACGGAGTCATCACAACGGGCTGTCCTCTTGGCAATCGTGCGGTGTCCACCGTCTGCGTGCGGCCAATATTGTTGGCCCACAGAATTGATCGAGTGATCTCGTCGACACACAGGGTCCAGCCAGCGGTCGTGGGGCACCAGATAATTCCCTGTTGGACAGTGGGAGTAGCGGATCGCAGCTGCCGAAAGGAATCTTTGTCGATGGATTGTTCCGGCCAGGCTAGCCTGGTGGTCCACAGCAGTTCCCCCGTGCGAGCGGCAAAGCAGGCCAGGCTGATTTCAGTGTTCCATTCAACCACAGAGAACAAACGGTTTCGAGAAACCCGCGGCACGCCAGCGAACCATACCCCGGGAGGTTTTTTTCCGGGTTGTTCGAACGACTTGCTTCCGGCGGTCCAGATCCGTCGTCCGGAACTCTTTTCGAGTGCGATCAATTGTGATCCGCGGAACGTTGAGGTTGATGTTCTGAGCCGGAAGCCGATCGGCGACGTATTGGCGGAAGTAATCGGGGGGCGCGGATTCGCGACAACGTAAAGGCGTTCTGAATCGTCGGCGACCTGTCCGGTGATGTTGTCACGGCAAAACAGATTGGCCAGTGCGGTGCGTTCCATTGTCGGAAACAGATCGGCTGCCGGAGTGTTTACTGTGGCGTTGCGGCCGAACACGGAATTGTCGCCGGGCGAAGCCGCAAGGCTGGAATCGAGCTGTGGTTCAAGGGGGTATTGCCAACGCGGTTGTCCCGAGCTCAGGTCGATCGCAGCTACTCCCTGCAGTGTTCGACGATAGCTGGTCCTGCCGTCGATCAGATCACGCCACGTTGCCTGCGGAGTGATGCTGGCTGCTGTTGCGGCAGTCATGAATGTGCTGAGATGTTCCTGTACCTTTTGTGAAACCTCCGCGCGAAACTGCCAGTGCAGCTGATCGGGAATCTTCGAGCGTTCGCCGGGCGGGTTTTCTGCTGATCCAGACTTATTCTCACCAGGCAATTCCTGGAGAATGTTTAAGGCGGTCTGGCGATACGAATCGTCAACGTTCTCTAACGTGAGCGGAGTCAGCCATGCCTTGAGCCCCAGGTTGTTTCCTCGATCCAGGTGCAGGCGGGCCAGAAGAATGTGTGCCTGCAATGATGCTTCGGTGCCAGCGAATTTCAGGATTAGGTCCGGTAGAGACTCGTAGTCGCTCTCGGCGATGATTTGCTGGAGAATTCGATTTGCCTGAGCCGTTGCGGGTTCTGCGATTCGATCGCGATGTGAACTGGGAAGCTGGTGGAATGAGTCGAACGCAGCGCGATATAGGGGAAGGAACGTGAGGCCGGTTTCGTCTGCCGGTACCATGGTCGCCGGGTCTGACGTTTGCAGTCGCCGAAAATCTTCGGTAGCGGCGTTGTAATCGGCCTTCGCGAGCTGATGGCGGAACGACTCCAAAACGATTGTTGTCTTGCGGTCGACGGCAAGACCGGTAATCCTAGCTTGTCGAGGCTCAGAACTTACGGGATCGCCGAACAGAAGCGGGGGGTTAATCGCCGCAATCCCGAGAAGCGTCAGGCTGATGGCAATGGCCCGCGACAAAATACCGGGGTGTTGCTGCGGGTTCCGCGATTGCAGAATCGTGGAATCAGTCATGAGGCAACGAATCCTTGTAATGCTGAACCCGCAAAAAGACGACTCGAACTGAATCTTACGACGCGCTCCCCAAGACTTCCATCCGCCAGCATTGGTAAAACGAGGTACTGTGAACGCAAATCGGGATTTTTCTGACTCTACCGGATTCTATGTGCAGTGAAGGCAGTTTTTTTATTGGTCAAAATGGTCAGTGCTAGACAATCTGAGGACCACTTTCCAGTGGTTCAGGTGCCAGAAACTGCCCATTCCCCCAAG
>CALFOL010000745.1 GCA_937919915.1 uncultured Planctomycetaceae bacterium | reverse complement strand
AATTCCTGTCGCGGCGTGATACGCACTGCCATTTCATGCTTCAGCATCAGCGGATGCGCGGCAGCCGACTTTCAAAACAAAGCAACCGCGACAAGTTTCGCTCAGGTTGCTACAACACGACTTCGAAACCATGCCCGAATCACTCAGTAACCGCCGGTGTCCCTATGTCACACAAAGTCTTCTGTGTCATCGCAATTCTCTTTGCCCAGGCGGCCACAAACGCACATGCCGGGGACTGGCCACAGATCCTCGGCCCCGACCGCAACGGAATCGCGAAGGGTGAAAAGCTGTTGGCGAAATGGCCAGCGAATGGTCCTGCTGAAGTCTGGTCGCGGGCCGTCGGTCAGGGCTTTGCCGGCGTGGCGATTCAAGACGGAACGCTGCTCTTGTTTCACCGTCTGGAAGATTTTGAAATCGTCGAAGCCATCGATGCGGCAACGGCTGAAGCGATGTGGACGCAGCGTTTCGAATGCGACTACGAATCCGGCATGTCCAGTGACAGTGGGCCACGCTGTGTCCCATTGATCGCCGACGGTCAGGTGTATGTCTTCGGAGCCAAAGGCGATCTGCGGTGCCTTGATCTGAAAACGGGCAAGCCGGTGTGGAGTCGTGATACGCGCGGCGATTTTTCTGCCCCTGAAGGGTACTTTGGGGCTGGCAGTTCACCTGTGCTGTTTCAGGATCGGCTGATCGTAAATGTTGGTGGACGTGACAAGGCCGGAGTCGTCGCATTTTCGACAAAAGACGGCAGTACGTTGTGGCAAAATGTGGAAGACAACGCCAGTTATTCGTCACCGATTGTCGTCAACGTTGGTGGAAATCCGCACGCCATTGTCGTGACTCGCTTGAACACGGTTTCGCTGAACCCTGCCGATGGGACGATCCGGTTTCAATTTCCGTTTGGGATGCGCGGCCCCACCGTCAACGGAGCGACTCCGGTTGTGATCGACGACCACTTGTTTGTTTCCGCAAGCTACCGCGTCGGCAGCGTCTGGGCAAAAATGAAGGCATCATCAGTGGACGTCACCGCCAGCGAGGAGAAACTTCTGGCGACGCAGTACGCAACACCCATCCATCACAACGGCGTTCTGTTTGCGGCCGACGGCCGCCAGGACATGGGCTCGGCCACGTTGAAATGCATCGATCCCGCTGCTGAAAAAGTGCTGTGGGAACAGGGCGGCTTTGATTACGGGACGCTCGTGAAAGTCAACGACGAGCTTCTGTTCCTGACAACGGAAGGCGAACTGATCCGCTTTGCAGCCGACGTGAAGGCCTATTCTGAAAAGCAACGCTGCAACGTCCTGAACGCCACACCTCGAGGCTACAGGCTGCCAGCGATCAGCAATGGTCGGCTGTATGTTCGCGACGACAAAACCCTGAAGTGCCTGCAAATCGGCGAATAACTCCCATGGCCGAAACTCCTGACGAGTTTCTCTACATCACTTCGAACGACGGCAAACCCTACAGCGTATTACGCTGACTTGTGGCCGCGGGGGACGGGGTTCGATTGAAGAAAGCCTGGTTCCGCGAGCCAGCACCGTGCACAACAATATGTAAACTGCTCAAATCTAATAAGTCATGAACGCGTCCGGCTCGTGGGATACGGCTATGATAGTCCCAAACGCGTTCTTCGCCGCCACGGCAGCAACGGCATTAGCCTTTGACGATCTCAGTACCCACGCCGACGTTGGAATAGATTTCCAGCAGGACAGAATGCGCCATTGCTGCGTCGACGATGTGTACTTTTCTGACGCCGGCATCCAAAGCATCCAGCGCCGCTTCCACTTTGGGAACCATGCCGTCCGCGATCACGCCATCTGCAATAAGTTGCCGCACCTGAGATGCATTGATGTGAGCAATCCGCGAATTCGCATCTTTGATATCTGTCAGGATGCCGGGAATGTCGCTGAGGAAAATGAGTTTTTCAGCGTTCAGCGATTGAGCCACCGCGGCTGCAGCGGTGTCCGCATTCACGTTATAGCGATGTCCGTTTTCATCCAGCGCGATGCTGGGGATGATCGGAATCGTGCCTGTCGAACAGATGCGACTGAGGACATCGTTGTTCACTATTGTGACGTGCCCTACGTGGCCAAGATCAACTTCGCTGCCGTCGTCAGCGGTCAGTGTCAGCTTTTCGGCGATCAGCACATTTTCTGACTCGAAATGTAACGCTGTTGCCTTTGCTCCTTTTTCTCGCAGTGCCTCGACAATTCCTGCGGAAATCGTCTGCACCAGGACCCTCGACGCAATGTCCAGCGTTTGCGGATCGGTGTAGCGGCGTCCTTCAATAAATCGCGGGACAATGCCCGCTTCCGTCATGGCCGCACTGATCGATTTGCCGCCACCGTGAACGATGATGGGCTTCATTCCGACCGCCGACATAAACACAATATCCGTCAGCAGACTGTCGACCGCTTCGGGTTGATCCAGCGTGCTGCCGCCCAGTTTGACGACAACGTAACGGCCTTTGAATTTCTGGATCCAGCTGAGTGCTTCAATCAGAACCCCGGCCTTACGAATGGCTTCCTGCATACTGTGTTATCTTGCTGAGAAAAATAGTGCGAAGAGATAGAACCCGGAATTCTACGACTGGAACTTTCCACTGCAACGTTGAAGTCGGTCGTTGCTGCAGAGTCACCGAATTCCTCAATACTGCGAGCGTTCTTCAACAAATGAACCAGGGCAGGGTCGGCTACGGCAGTCCTTTCCGTTGCGCTGGTTGACACGCGAGGGAAAACTCTGTGCAATCGCAATCCCGACCGCCCGCCTGCCCCTTCATTTCCGCGAATGTTATATCATGACTGAGCTTTCCCGCGATGACTATTCGGGATACGAACCCGATCCGCTGTTCATCGACAGCCTTCTTGAAGCCAAATGGATACTGCTGATGTGGTTCGCCTGTATGGCGTGGACGCTGGCTGTCTGCCTGACGCAGGGCTATCAGGAAAACGTGACCCCCGAAACGTTCTCGATGGTACTGGGGATTCCGGCGTGGGTGGCTTATGGAATTTGCCTGCCATGGTGTCTGGCAAACCTTGCCACGTTTGTGTTTTGCCTGGGCTACATGAAAGACGCAGATCTCGGCGAAGAGTATTCCGCCACGGACTCAACGTCAGTCAGCACCGGAGCCAACCATGTTTAATGCTTCCCTTCTGGCAGCGGCTGGATCGTCAGCGCTGGTTACGTTTTTGGTATACACATTGGCAGTCTTCGGGCTCGCCGCACTGTCCAGTCGACTGCTGAAAGGCAAAAACTTCCTGAGTGAGTACTTTCTGGGAAGTCGCAGCCTTGGAGTCTGGGCTTTAGCTCTGACGTTCGCCGCCACGAGCGCGTCTGGTGGTTCATTCACCGGGTTCCCCGCACTGATCTACACTCACGGCTGGGTGCTGGCGCTGTGGATCGGCAGTTACATGATTTTTCCCATCTGCACGATGGGGTTCCTCGGAAAACGCCTGAATCAGGTGGCTCGCAAAACAGGAGCAATTACGGTTCCGGATGTTCTGAGGGATCGGTTTCAAAGTTCGGCATTCGCAATTCTGGCGACTTCGCTGTTGATCTTTTTCACGTGCGTCAATTTGGTCGGTCAGTTCAAAGCCGGCAGCGTGATTCTGATGACACTGCTGGGGGATAACTCCCTTTACCAGACAGCACGCGATGCTTTCGGGAGTTTCATGAGTGGCATCCCGCTGCTGGCTGCGATGGACCCCGGATATGTCTTGTGTCTGTTGACGTTTGGTGTCGCCGTGATCGTATACACAACGTGGGGCGGCTTTCATGCCGTGGTCTGGACGGATGTCATGCAGGGCATTGTCATGGTGCTGGGTGTCATGATCATGCTGCCGCTGGCGATCTATCAGGTCGGTGGACTATCGAATGCAACTCAACAACTGGCCGCTATGGTACCGCCGCATGCGGCCGAACTTGCGGTGCGAACCAGTTCCAATGAGATCACCGTGGTTAAGGGAATGTGGTTGAAAACGCGGGACGACGATGCTCGCGTTTTCCGGATTGCTGATCGTAAACTCAACGCCGAACGCCAACCTGTTGTTAATGATGACGGTCTGGAAATTTTTGCCGCCATCGAGATCGTCGACACAGGTGACCTGGAGCGGATTTTTACCAGGAAAGTAGAAGTTAACTTTGCGGAAAACGTCGACGTCGCTGAGGTTCTGTTCTCTGCGGCTGGTGCATTTCCGGGTGAGGGGCGGCCGGGCAGTTTCGTGACGGCTCCAGGGCCGCATTCCAAAGATGTCGCAGGGTTTCTACCGATGAGCCTCGCGTTCTCGATGTTCTTTTATTGGGCGATTTCCGGTACGGGTCAACCAGGCAGTATGGTGCGGTTGATGGCGTTCCGTGACACTCGCACGCTGCGAATGTCCATCATGACCGTGGCGATTTATTTTTCCTGCATCTACTTTCCGCTGGTGATCATCTTCTGCTGCAGTCGCCTGTTGCTGCCGGGCATGGAGATTGAGGCCGATCGCGTGATGCCGCAAATGGCGGTCACTCTGACCACCAACGCGGGCGTTGGCTGGCTGGCTGGTCTGCTGGTCGCCGCGCCGTTTGCCGCAGTGATGTCTACCGTAGATAGTTTTCTGCTGATGATCTCATCATCGGTGGTCAGGGACATCTATCAGCATAACATCAACCCGAAAGCGACATCCCGGCAGCTGCAGCGTTTGAGCTATATCTGCACCGTTGTTGTGGGCACGGGGATCGTGGTGGCTGCATTAAACCCGCCGAAGTTTCTGC
This sequence comes from uncultured Planctomycetaceae bacterium, assembly GCA_937919915.1. Classification (GTDB taxonomy): domain Bacteria; phylum Planctomycetota; class Planctomycetia; order Planctomycetales; family Planctomycetaceae; genus Fuerstiella. Next base: position 361 of record CALFOL010000745.1, on the reverse strand, counting down.
AGTATTTGATCGTGTACGTCGGCAGTGGTCTGGCGGCCTGCTTTCTTGCCCCTATGACTTTGGGACTGTACTGGAAACGCACGACGGCGTTCGGTGCCACAGCCAGTATGGTCTGTGGATTTCTGAGTCACCTGTCGCTGTACGTTTCTGGTTGGTACCTGAGTGTCGACGGAGATGGCTTTAGTAAACCGTGGCGTCCGTTTTCGCTGGACCCGGTTGTGATTGGAATCGTTGCTTCGTTCGTGTCCGGAGTTGTTTTTTCTTTGGCAAGTAAACCATTGCCTCGGGAACTCGTGTTGAAATATTTCTACCGTGAGAAAACGACGAGCGACAGCTAATCAGCGGTGATCGGTCCAGACAG
>CALFOL010000744.1 GCA_937919915.1 uncultured Planctomycetaceae bacterium | reverse complement strand
ATCGCAAGTCAGCTGCATGGTCAGGCTGGCGCGGACCGAACCGCGACGGACGCGTGGCGCGTCTGCCGGCAACGCTGTCGGCTGAGCCCTATATTCTGGGGGAGCTTTCCCTGGCACGTGCCGGGTTGGGTGGAATCGCTGCAACAGAGAATTTCGTTATTTTTGGCGATCGGGACGTTGACGACTTCCACGATGTGTTCCGTTGTCTTGATGCTGAAACCGGTGAGCAGCTTTGGCAGGTCGAACGACTGGCCATCGGCTCACTCGATTACGGCAACTCACCGCGTACAACGCCGCTGATTGCAGACAACGGCCGAGTCTATTGCCTGGGTGCTCACGGCGATTTGTTGTGCCTGAACCTGACTGATGGCGACGTGATATGGGAACACAACCTGCGTGAAAAGTTTGGTTCGCCGGGAGAACTGCCGTGGGGATATTGCGGTTCGCCATTGTTGATCGGAAACAATCTGATTGTGAATCCTGGTGCAGCCAACGCGTCGATTGTGGCTCTCGATTCACAGACTGGTGACGTCGTATGGCAATGCCCCGGCGAACAGCCGTCGTATGGTTCGCTCAAACACTGAGCGGCTGGTAATCAGCACCACATCATCGGACATGACAAGACGACTCTGGGCGGCTGGGACGCAACGTCGGGCAAACGCTTGTGGATGATCACGCCGAGGCTCACTGGCGACTTTAATGTGGCAACGCCGGTGCTGTACAACAACGGCCTGCTGGTCACGACTGAAAACAACGGTGCGCGGCTGTTTCAATTCAGCGATGACGGCATCGTGAATTCAGAACCTGTGGCGAGAAACGCCAGGCTGCGGCCGGAGATGAGTACAGGTGTTATCGTCAATGACCGATTGTATTATGTGAATCAGTTCCTGTGTTGCCTTGACCTTCGAGGCAATCTGGACGAACTGTGGAGAATCCGCGACTCAGCACTCGGAGACTACGCTGCGATCGTTGCCTCCGACGATCACGTCCTGGTCGTTGGCAAAGGAACGTTGCTGCTGCTGAAAGCCGACGGGACGGATCAGCTGATCGCTCGTCAGCGGGTCTTCAAAGAAGACCTGCCCATCTACTCGCACCCGGCCCTCGTCGGCAATCGCCTCTACATTCGCGGCGAAACGAAGCTGGTGGCGCTAAGTATTTAAAGCAAAACTTGCTGCGTTAATGTTAGCAGTCGTGGGGTGAAGGCTCGGCTATTGGCGATCTCTACTTCTTCGACTGTTTTGGAGCGTACCTGGCATACGCTGGCGCTTTGTACAGCGTTCGCAGTTCTTCATACTTCGAATGCAGCTGTTTCTGCACAACCGCTGACTCGGGCCGACGATAGATGTTGGTCATTTCCAGCGGATCGTTGTCCAGATCAAACATCTGCCACTCATCGGTGCCCGGAATATAGAACAATTTGTGGGTGTGAGTTCGGACGCCGAAGTGCTGTGGCACGGCGTGTTCACCCAACTCATAGTAGGCGTAATAAACCGCATCGCGAAGTTGTGTTGAACTATCGTCAAGCACCGGCACCATCGACTTTCCCTGAACGTCATCGGGAATCTCGGCACCCGCGATTTCCAGAAACGTGGGTGCGTAGTCGATGTTCTGAAGCAACGCGGTTGGCCTGGAGTTCGGTGCGATCCTGCCGGGCCAACGAATGGCGAACGGCATTTTGAATGACTCTTCAAACATCCATCGCTTGTCGAACCAACCGTGTTCGCCCAGATAGAATCCCTGATCGGATGAATAGATCACCACGGTGTTGTCTGCGAGCCCGTGATCGTCGAGATGCTTCAATAGCCGGCCGACGCTGTCATCAACAGCCTTGACGGTCTCCAGATAGTTCTGCACATAGCGTTGGTACTTCCAGCGGACGAGCTGTTTGTCGTCAAACTTTCCCGCCTTGTAATCAGCCATGAAGGCTTTGTTCTTCGGTCCGAAATACGCGTCCCACGATTTCTTTTGAGCCGCCGTCATACGGTTGTACTCGGGTGTCCCGTAATGCCTGAACGTCGGCAGCTCAAGACCCTCCATTTCGTCCCGGCGAAGTTTCAGGTCGTAGGCCCACGTCATATGCCTGTCGATTTCCATTTCGTTGGTCGGCAACGTCGAACTGCGTGTGGCATAATCGTCAAACAGATTCGCGGGCTCCGGAATCTTTACACCGTCGAGTGATCCAAGATGCCGAAGTGCCGGGGCAAAAGTGCGGTGAGGGGCCTTATGCTGACACATCAGAAAGAAGGGCTTTGATTCGTCACGGTTGCTCAACCAGTCAACAGCTTTGTCTGTCGTGAGGTCGGTGACGTACCCTTCAAATTGTTTCTTCGAGCCATCCATCTGCAAAAAGACAGGGTTATAGTAACTGCCCTGCCCCGGCAGAATCTCCCAGTGATCGAACGCGACGGGATCTGTCTGCAGATGCCACTTGCCGATAACGGCTGTTTGGTAGCCTGCTTTCTTCAGTGACTTCGCCACCGTCCACTGCGACTGATCGAACGTGTTTCCGTTCCGCAGAAAGCCATTCATGTGGCTGTGTTTTCCGGTCAGAATACACGCACGCGACGGACCACAAATCGAATTCGCACAAAACGAATTCCGGAACCAGGCGCCTTCCCGCGCGATCCGATCGATGTTCGGTGTGGGAGCAACCTCAGCCAACGGTCCGCCATTCGCCGAAATCGCGTTAACCGCATGATCGTCCGAAAAGATAAACAGGATATTGGGCAGACTCTGAGCCGAACAAGCTGCTGTTGTTCCAAGAACAACAATGACCGCTGTGCAGAAGTGTCTCATGGCTGTCCTTCTTTAACGTGGTGGTG
>CALFOL010000743.1 GCA_937919915.1 uncultured Planctomycetaceae bacterium | reverse complement strand
CGATCAAACGCTCACCCAGTCACCGAAAAGCCCTCCGCAAAACGGGATCGCACCCCACGGTGCCGACAACCTTCACGACCGCTAGTGACTCGTTCGATAAGCACCCGCTCACAAATAATCGCATATAATGATTGACCACCCAGTGCTTCAGGTAAGGATGATCCGAAGATTATTATGTGCGAAAACATATAAGCGACTGCTTACCACATGGTCGAAGAACGAACTTGGAATCTGCGTGCGATGGCCCTCTCCCGAAAAGAAGCCATCGAACGAATCGAGTGACTTCGCATAGTCGGAATTGTCGCTCCATCGGAGTGCATACGATGCCGATGCCGCGTTTCGTCCTTTGCGACTGGGGGCGGCGACGTTGCAGCATTCGATGAACCCAGCGGCAACGGCGTCAGACATCGCTTTGCTGATTGCTCCACGACTGACGCCGGCCTTTTCAGTCAAATCCGAGTACGTCACGCGGATCGTCTGGCTGATTGGATTGCCTTCACGGTCCAACCAGCCGAGTGTTTGCCTGTGCAGATAGGCCACAATGGGAACTGTGCCGCGTGAACAATAGCGGATGCACAGGTCGAAGAATTGATTCGGATGGAAGGAACGCCATTTTCGATCCGGTCAGTGCTCTATGACAGTAGCTGGTCGACGATGCCGGTGCTGTCCGCGAACTCATTGATGGACAGTCCCAGAAGCTGAGCCTGCGTGAGCCATAGGTTCGCCAGCGGAGTGCCTTCCGGCAGATTGATGTGCTGACCGGCTTTGATGCGTATGCCGCCACCAGCCACGATAATCGGCAAGTCGTTGTACTGATGTGTTGACCCATCGCCTAAACCACTTCCGTAAGTGAACAGCGTGTTGTCCAGCAGTGACGTGCCGTCTGCCTGTTCAATCGCGTCCATCTTCTCCAGCAGGTAGACGTACTGCTGCATGTGAAACAAATCCACCTTCAGCAGGTCGTCGATCATTTTGGTCTGGTTGTGCGACATCTGATGATGACTGCGCGGCTTGTCGAACAGTCCTTCAAACTGATACGGCGTGTCCCATCGTTCCGGACCGACCATGAAAGTGGTGACGTTCGTCAGCCCGGTCTGCAGAGCAACCACCATCAGGTCGCCCATGAGCCGGATATACTCCCCACGTGGCAGATAGGCTTCCGGAGGTTCTTCGAAGTCGACCTTCGCCAGCTCCGCCCGCATTTTTTCCAGCCGGTCCATTTGCGTTTCGATGGTACGGATGGATTCGAAATACTCAGCGAACTTATTTCGGTCACTGACGCCAAGATCTTTACTGAGTGACTTCGCATCCTCCAGAACCAGATCCGTGACGTCTCGATAACGATCGATTTCACGCGAAGAAAACAGCCGATGATACATCCTGCGCGGATCGCGAATCGACGGCGCGAGATGGCTGGTGCCGTACCAGGAAATGTTGTCGAAGTAGATCGATTCTTTGTTGTCGTTGTGACTGTTGCAGCTGAATTCCAACGTGGAAAATGGAGTCTTCCGGCCAACATGATCCGCCACCATGTGATCGAGAGTCCGGTCAAGCGGCCAGGCCGTGCCTTTGATCGTGTAGGGCCTGGCACTGCTCAGGTAACACGACGCGCACTGAGCGTGGACATCCGTGCCTTGCTGGAATGTCCGGTCCATTCCGGTGATGAGATTGATCTTTTGCTTAAACGTCTCCAGTGGTCTCATCGTCGGGGTCAAGTCTCTGAGCGGCTTGACGCTGAGTTTCGGATTCTGCTTGCCGAGCGACTTCATGACGTTGCCCAGATTGCCTTTGGGAATGATGTCGTCGGCTTCGCCCGGAAAGAATCCGCGTCTGACGACGCCGATCGGTACGTAAAAATGTGCCATCCGCTGTGGAACCGCGGCAGCTGATGAAGTCCCCGCGACACTTTCCATCCATGGCAGCGCCAAAGCGGCACCGCTGAGTCCCCGCAGAAATGTTCGTCGTGATGTGTGTCTCATGGTTTGACGTCGTCGAGAGGAGGAGTGGATTTGAGATTTCAGACAGCATGGCCGCCGGAACAGCCTGCTAACGATCCTGAACTGGGTTGGTCTTGCTTTGAAACGGTTCACTCATCGTCACCTGCTTGATGAGCGTCCTGAATTTATAATCGTCGGCAATCGTTGCGGTTGTGATGTTGTCCAGAGCGATCTGGTCAGCGGCTGATAGTTCGCGTGCCAGCGCGAAAGACAGTAGATGGCCAGCGAGTGCTCGCGTGAAGCGATCTTTCTCGACCAGCAGAACGTCCTTGAATTCCACAACATCTGTAAAACGGTGTTTGCGAAACAACGTACCGGCCACATCCACATCGCGACCATTTTCGTATTTGTCGCGCCACATGCCGATCGGATCGAAGTTTTCCAGTGCAAACCCCAGCGGATCGATTTGTTCGTGACAGCCTTTGCAGTCCGAACGTTCACGGTGCAGCGACAGTCGTTCGCGGAGTGTCAGATGCTCTTCTTCGACGGAAGGTTTTTCCCCCAATGCCGGTACATCGGCTGGCGGCGGTTCCGGGGGATTGTTGAAAATGACCGTCGCCACCCACGCTCCACGAGTAATCGGTTGAGTTCGATCCGGGCCGGCTGTCATTGTCATGACTGCCGCATTCGTAATGACGCCGCCGGTTCGTCGGTCCGTCACTGGAACTCGCTGAAAACTCAGAACCGTCACTCCGCCGCCACCTTGTTTTGCATCAACGGCATTACTCGCGAGCGTTCCATAGGCGGCGTCCAGAAGCTTTGAGCGATAGGTGAAATCGGAATCGATCAACTGCGTGATCGACTGGTTTTCGATCAAAACGGTTTCGAACAGCAACAGCGGTTCGATCATCATGTGCATGCTGTGGCGGTATTTGGAAAAGTAAAACTGCGGATACGTGTTTCTGTTCGGCACCGAAGAAATAATGCGTTCCAATTGCAGCCACTGCGCCGGAAAGCTGTCGCAGAAACGTTTCAGCTTGTGGTTCGTCAGCATGCGGTCGAGTTGTGTGTTCAGCACGTCTGGCTGCTTGAGCTCACCGGACTTCGCCACATCCAGTAATGCCTGATCCGGCAGACTTCCCCACAGGAAGAACGATAGCCGTGAGGCCAGTTCGAAGTCATCGACAGGCAGAGCCGTTTCTACTGCTGCGGCAGATTTGTCGTAGAGATACAGGAACCTGGGAGACGAAATCGCCGCCGCGGCAACAGACTTCATCGTATCCGTAAAGTCGGATCCGGCTTTCAGTTGCCGCACAGCGAATTGCAAATATCGATCCATCAACTCGCTATCGACTGGTCGACGAAACGCACGACTCAGAAACGGTTCAAGACGAAGTCGTACTTCTGTGAGTTGTTCTTCGCGGGTATTGGGTGACGCGAAGAATGTACTCCAGATGCCGACGTTTCGCTGATTGAAGTCCGGGCTTTGCGTTATCGACTGTCCAAGCTTCAGAAATGATTCCATCAGCAGCGGCGACAGAGAAAGGTGATCGCCGCGATTGTCGAACCCATGTTCTGCGCGCAGATCCTGGGGAAACGCGGCGACCCCGGCGAGACGATTTTCGATCAGCTGCGATTTGCCCAGTGGCCGGCTGCCAACAGTAACAATGTCGGCCATCCGGCCGGTCTCGGGTTTAAAATACCCCTTGTGCTCACGCATCATCCGTTCCGGCAGGGTAAACACGATGCACTTCAGCTCAAACAGGTCAATCACAGCGTTATTGTATTGAAACCGGTTCATGCGACGCATCGGGGCATGCGAGTATTGCTTTGTTTCGGCCACCGTGGCGTGCAGCATGGATTTGAGTTCCGTAACCAGCTGTTGACGCAATTGTGGATCCAGTTGCGGCTCGTCTTCCGGCGGCATTTCTTCGAGGTCAATAACTTCGATCAACCGACGAAGCAATTCCGGTTTGCGCGGCAGGTCAGTCGCTGTCAGTTGGGCGAGATCCAGATCGCCTTCGACTTTGTCACCTGCGCCGTGGCACTTTGCACAGTGAGTTTTGATTGCGGGTGCGATTAACGTCGCGAATGCTTCAGCATTCCGAGGTGCCGCATTGGCAGAGTATGTCCCGAACAGCAGCACCGCGATCATAAACGACGGTGCCGGGAGAACGCTGCGATGATGTTGTGTAACGGGTATCTGCATGAAAAGTGTTTTCACCGGCCGACGGTTCGGCGTGAGTTGACATTCACCACTGCGAACCAGTTTCTGCAATCGAGCGTAGATTGCAAACATTCGAGTTCCAGTTCTCAGCCGATTCAAGACCAAACGACAGCCTGGCCGGAATAGTTCGCACGACACAGAATAACGTTCGGTGTTTTTGCCGATATGGTGGTCGGTCGAAGCAGCGGCCATTTCGGCTGAAAGTCAGCGGCGGCCAGAACCGGGCTGCCACGCGATCGGTGATTCCGTCAATCCGGATCTTGTGGCAATGGGAAATATTCTTCGATACTTCGCCTCTACTGGTGTGTGGCCTCGCCCGCTTGCAGCCCCTTGCAGCCCACATCAGCTGTCAGAGCTTGCCAAGAGAAGATTCGGAGTATTGATAGTGTCGTTCGCTCGAACCCCCGCCATCCTGTTGATCATTTCCATGCTGGCATGCAGTCTTTCCGGCTGTGCGACATTACTGAGCGAACGAAAATACGAAGTCACGATGCGCAACACCGGTGGCCCGACATACTTCAGTGTGCACGACAACAAGAACCAGATCGTGGAATCCGGCGTGACGCCGAAGCAGGTCACGTTGAAAGCACGATCCTCGAATTTCCTGCCAGCAAAGTACAATGTCGTCTATGCGAGCCAGAACGGAGTGCAGCAGCATCAACTGAAGGCCGGACTAGACTGGTGGACAGCAGGAAACGTGGTCATCGGTGGTGTTCCAGGCTTTGTCGTCGATGCGGCATCGGGAGCCATGTGGAAACTGAAGCCGGAAGTAACCGCCCGGATTCCTGAGCAGAGTCTGGTGTCCAACCCGGCTCAAGGCGCCACTATGATTGCCGCTCATACCGCAGGCCATGGAAGTACACCGTTCGCGAGCAACGTCGCCGCCAGAATCGAGCCGCCTCTCAATATTCAGCAAGCGTCCTATGACACTCCAGAGACGACTCAACAATAGACGTGGGAATGCGTTGGGCGGAGCTTTATAGCGAAACGCCCTGTCAACAACGCCGTCAAGCGGTGTCGCTGCGCGAGAGGCATCTATTCTGGCAGAGCAGGCTTTGCTTTGTCGATCTGCTTTTTGGCTGGCGCTGGTCTCCCTGGAAATCGAAGATCGACCGTTTGCGTTCCCGGCGCGAGATCGATCCTTGTTGCTGCTGCATAGGCTTCGTCACTGAGGGGTTCCGACAGACTGACGAACGCTATGTCGTGCTTCGTATATTCGCGTTCTGGTTTGCCGTCTGGTTTCAGCACACGTACAGCATGTCCGCGTTCCGCCAGAGCCGGCGCACCGACTGCTTGCACGGCTCCCTGAGTAGTAATCCTGTATTCATTTGATCCACCAGTCGTTGCCGGTGTCGCTACAACCGCGCGGCGGACAATGAGGTCCTGATCAAATTCCAGTTCCATCGTACATTGATCGATCTGAAACACTCGGGCCATGCCCTTAACGAGCACGTGGTCATCTTTCGGCGTGATCGATTCGATGCTGTTCATGCACTTCGCGAAGCCGTGTCCAGTACACCATTGAATCGCGTTCTGAGACAGGCCGAGCCCGTGTGACTCGCCGGTCAGCTGCAGCGTATTCGTCGCAGGAGAATACGACCGACCGTGGCCTCCGACGCTTGACCAGATGAACCCTTTGTTTTCCAGATAGCCGTAGTCCGGGTTAATCCGCTTTTCCAGGTCACCGATAATTTTCAAGGTAACGTCCGAATCTCGAATGATCAGTTCCTGCAACTTTCGGTGTGGCTGATCGTAGGCATCGGGCAACGTTGCCGGATCGGGGTACTGCACATTCCGTTGCCCAGACTTCAGATCGTTGAATTGAGATTGTGCCTGAACTGCTCGCGGATCGATGCGTTCGATGGATCGTTCTTCGATCTTGAGAATACGATTTTCCAGAGCGGCATCGCGTTCTGTAAGACGTTACAGCAGTCGCGTCGGATCGGATGGCGGCCAGACATCGTCTCTTTCACTGGCGGACAGATGGGTTCCCGGCAACGCGAGTTGACCGCTCATGAGCAGCAGCACGATGAACGTGCCTGTTCTTCCGAATCGCAAAGGGTTCATCGGTCTCTCTCCTTCATCCAGTGGCTGAGCATCAGACTTCGCCAATGTAGCGTGTTGCGGGCGGGAAATCAGCTTTCCAGCCGCTTTCTGCCGTGCCCGCAGGATCCGGCCGGAGATTCGAATCTTCAATATTTCCCCGGCTCACGGGCAATTACGAAGCTAAGTTACAGGATGAAAAAATGCGCCGATTCCGAGGCTTCCTCGCGGCCACAAAAGTCAGCGAAAGTTCGCTGTAAGGACCACCGATGAGTGCTTCTCTTCCAATCTTACCCGCAGAAACACTGGGGAACTATGCTGAGCCGAAAGTCAGTTGGCTTTGGACTTTGGAATCGCGCGTCAAAGATTCGCACGCCTTGTCCAGTATGCTGGCGATCACCGATCAGGCACTGATCAGCGGCACCAACTTCGTCACAGCTGTCATTATCGGACGTTGCTGTGGAGCAGAAACCCTGGGACTGTTTGCTTTGATTGCGTCTGCAATGGCGATGACGATCGGAATTCAGGACCAGCTGATCACAGCCCCCTATGTGCTGTATCACAATCGGCGGCACGGTCTGAATCTGCAGAAATACACCGGCAGTGTCCTGCTGCATCATTGCGTATTCATCGTCATCGTTACGCTGGGCATGCTGGCCTGCTTGGTCGGCGTTAAGGATTCTGGTGAGACGGTCCGCGTCGTGACACTGATCCTGTTGATCGGCACGCCGGCGATTCTGTTGCGAACGTTCATTCGAGAAATCTCGCTGGCTCATTGCAACGTCTTAACCGTTGTGGCGGTCGATGCCGCAGTGTGTGTGACGAGACTGGTTGCTGTGGTTGCGCTGCTGAGCATTGATCAAGTGAACCTTCCGGTACTGTATGCCGTGCTGGGGATTTCGTGTTTGATCACAGCGGCCGTTTGGATGATTCGGAATCGGTCGGTCTTCGTGTTTGATAAGCGAGCCGCCATCATGAGCTGGTTTCGCAACTGGCGATTCGGCCGCTGGGCCATGGCGACTCATCTGGCCGGCACGTCCACACCGTACCTGATGCCGTGGGTACTGTTCGTGATGCACGGCGAATCCGCGACCGGCTTTTTGGCGTCGTGCAGTGTGATCGTTGGCGTCTGCAATATTCTGCTGGCAGGAATGTGTGACTTCGTGAACCCGCGCAGTGCTGCGGCGTATGCCAAAGGGGGAATCGCGGCATTGCGAAAAATCCAACGCTCGATGCTGCTGCTGAGCGTCATGACCATCGGTAGCGTGTGCGTCGTCTCCGCATTCTTTGGCGAACAAATCATCAACAAGCTCTACGACAACCAATTCCCTGGAGCAGGAGGAATGGTGACATGGTTGACGTTCTCTGTGCTGGCGAATGCCATCGGTATGTCTGCGGGAAGCGGGCTGTGGGCGATCGATCGTCCCAGAGCCAACTTCACCGCGGACATGGTCACATTAGTGGTTGCGGTTATCGCTGCGTTTACTCTGGTTGGCCCATACGCTGCCCCTGGAGCCGCCATGGCAACGTTCGCGGCTTCGTTCGCCGGAGCCATTTGCCGGCAGGTGATCTTTCAGCGTGCCGCGCACAAACTGGCTCGCGCAGCAGCGTAAGGGGCATCCGCTGTTTGGGACGCGATCATCAGGCGTAGTGGAATTCGCCAGAATTCCTGACACAGGGATTTCTGGCGAAATCCACTACGGCCCAATGCACCCGCTGCGTAAAGCGGCATAGCGTGGAAGCAATCTGCGGACTCGTTGGTAGCTACAGTCGCCAGATGTTGGATTCCTAAACGTCAAACCCCACAACCAGGCTCCATGGCCCAGCCACGCCTAAACTGCTGTAGCCACGCAGCCACGCACGATGAGCTCCAGTGGTCAACGCTGTTGTTGTATGGCTGAGTGAAGTCAGATCTGGTTCGTGCAGCACGCGCGACGAACCGACATTCACCCACAGTTCGTACCGCACAGCGTTGGTGACTGCTGCCCACGAAAACGATTGTGTCCCATTGCTGCTGTCGACAGTTAACGTCGGTTGCTCTGGAGCCGAACTGGCGCCGACTTCAAATCGGAAGGCGGAGCTCCAGGCTAATCCAGCACCGGTTGAAGAAACCTGTCTGACCCAGGCAACATATGCACCTTCAGCAAGGTCAGTTGCAGGCGTGAACGAGGTCGTCGTCACATTTCGCTCGTTGACAACGGCCGACGGACCACCCACCTTGTTGACCCACAGTTGATAGTTAAGCCCAGGCACGCCAGTGGACCAGGTGATGGTTGGTTGAACAGGAATCGGATTGCCCGTCGGGCCGGTGATTGCTGACTTCGCCCCGCTTTCCGCGACACCGAAACTCGCAGGTCGACTCCATGCCCCGAACCCATTGCCGTTTCCAGCTCGTACCCAAACGCGGTAGAAACCTTCCGCAAGATCGATAGGCAGCGCCGTGGTGTCCGTCGTTGTGATGCGACGGGTTGCCGCAGCGACTCCATCGGCCGCGATCCAGACGTCATATTCGGTGGCAACAGGATCACTCGTCCAGGAAATCGATTCCGCTACGGCCGAGACGGAACCGGACGCTGTCGTGATTTCCGGCTGGCCCGGAACCGCCGAGCCGCCAACAAATCTGGTTCCGAGGCTCCAACTGCCTGTCTGCAGAACATTTCGGCCACGCACCCAGACTCGATAGGCTTTTCCAGGCTGCAGCTGAATTGGCGAGACAAAGCTGGATCCAGAGATCCAGTCCTCGCTCGCAACCACGTCTCCGCCCTCCAGTGCCACCCAGATGTCGTAGTGCGTTGCGTCGTCCAGGGCATCCCAGCTAAACGTCACATCCAGCTCATTGGCGGTTGATGGTGTCACAACGGGAGTCGCGGGAGTGGCTGGTTTTTCCAGACCGACATAAAAGACAAAGCCTTCGCTCGCCGCGCCGACAACCGTCCCTGTCCGGGGACTAACCGAGACGCTGTATTGCCCGTCAGGCAAAGCGGTTGTGACGGTGAACGACGTACCGCTGATCGCATCCTGACTGACCACGTTCGCGGTCTGAACAACATCCGGAAATCGATCGTCCAACCGACTGATGCGCAGGTCGTAACTGTCGGCAGTCGCGACCGGCGTCCATGTCATTGTGGGCGTTGACGTTGTGACTCCGGTCGGCCCGGTAATGGTGATTTCAGATAGCACCACGTCGATCACCGAGGTGACCTGAGTTCCCTGCAGGTCTGTCGCCGTGACAGAAATCGGGACGGTACCGCCCTGAGCCGCGCCGAGACTCGTTGCGGTCAGTGTCAGTTTGCCGTCGACGATTTCTGCCGTCACAAGGTCTGACGTTGTCGTTGAGTATTGTAGTTCTTCAACGATTGTGGGTGTCGCGAAAACCAGGTTTTCTCGTCCGATACTGGTGGCGGCAGGATCAAGATTCACGACGGGCAGTTCTGCAAAAGCGCCACCCGCGTTGGCGATTTCCAGTGCCACCAACTGATCAACGACGCCCATCCCGTCAAACAGCACATGGGCAAAGACGGTGAAGCCGCCATTCTGCGGATCCAGAATGCTTTGGTTGTCCGCCACACTGATAAACCACTGCGACGTCGCACTGTCGGGGTTTCCACCGAGCTTTGCCATTGAGATCGTGCCACGCAGATTGACAGGATCTCCGGTAGCCAGTCCGCCGAGTTCCGGATCGAACCAATTGGCAAACTCATTCGCAATCGTACCGTTGTTGGTAACATTCACCGTTACGTCAGAGGTTTCCGGAAACGTGAATCCACCGCCCTGGATAACGAAGCCTGGTACCGAACGATGGAAAAACATATCGGTGTAATTTCCGCCCGTCACCAGACTCAAAAAATTGGCCGCCGTAATGGGTGTGATGGTGTCATAGGTTTCGACGTAAAACGCACCCTGATCGGTCTGAACTTTCACAAGACCGCCCGTCAGAGCGGTGTCATCAAAGTACGCGCTGAGTTCGATCGTTGTGGTTTCACCCGCAGCCGAAAACCGCACATCCGGAATATCCCCCAACGCTGTGGCACTCAACAGAACGCGCGCTTCGAGGGAGTCGGCAGCTGTCAGGCCCCGCTGAACGGCGAGACCCCGACGACGATTTCGCTTTGTTTGGGGTGTGATTGTGCTAAGTGCTGAACGCAACCAGTGAAGAACGGGCATAGCGACGGGCCGTTGATTGAAGGGAAAGGCGTCAGCGGCAGCAGAATCATACCGCGAAGGGGGCGCTATTGTGGCACATTTTGCCAACAACAGGCAAGACGTCTCAACAGCCCACCCCTATCGCGGCAGGGCCGCAGCCAATCCGAGCTGACGCTGCGTCGTTTCTCTGAAAACCGGCTCAATGTGAACAAGCTCCATTCAATACGTGTCGCTGGCTATTGCCTTCATCCTCGCAATGAGGATTGCTCGCGAAATAAGTGACGTGGCAGTTCTTGTGAGCCGACGGCGCTACTAGCCGCGGGCCTTTCTCGACATAACTCTGCCATTCTCACGAGCGATCCTGACTCAGCACAAATCCCACCGGTGTTTCGCCGTACAGGACTATTCTGTGAAGCTGGTATCAGCTTCCTTCAGGTTCAGTTCTTTGATCCATGTGTTTCGATAGCGAACGTCATGACCTTCGCACTGCAGCTTCAGGCCCTGTGGAGTATCCGTGATTCCGCGACCGTCATCGTTGCCGCCGTCGACACCGGAATTTGGTCCGCCCCACACTTTGTTGATTTCAATATGATCGTGAACCTTCTTGCCGTTGAAAAACATCGACACGCGAGCTTTCTCTGTCAGCTTGCCATCGACAAACCGAGCTGCTCGGAAAGTGATGTCGTAGGCGTTCCATTTGCCAACGCCGTTGTATGCGTGGTAGGGAGATTCTGTTTCATTAATGACAGCCGCCATGCCGTGCTTTGTTTTGTCGCCATCCAGAACCTGAATTTCGTAGCGGTTCTGCAGATAGACTCCGCTGTTGCCGCCGGGCTTTGAAATCAGGAATTCGATGTGTAGCCGAAAGTCTCGATAGGATTTCTTTGTCACAACGTCTGCCGTGCCATATTTGCCACCGGCAGCAACAGGATCGTCGGTCATCACGACCGTGCCACCGTCAATTGGATCGTCGACGATTTTCCATTTGATCGGCAACGACGATGCGAAACGTGGGCCTTCCCAATACGTCCATTTCTCATCCAGCATTTTGCGAGAACCGTCGATGATGACTTCGGCCCCTTTCAACGGAGCCGCTCCGACACCGACGTCAGCGTTCGCACCTGGCAGAGTCGGAAGAAGGCAAAGAATGCAGACGGCAAGAGTACTTCGTGACATGGCAGGGCTTCTGTATTTGTGGACGGAGAGTGAATTCGCAGAACCACACGATACCGACTAATCCCTGACGCGGCAACGAATGCGATTCAGCTGAGAACCCCTAACAGAATCTGCGTGAGTCGCGACGACAGCAGGTCATCGGGTAGCACGTCTTCGAAGAAGGCGTGTCGCACAGCGATCGGAAACGGCTCACAGACTTTCACGAACTGTCGATACGTTGATGTCATAACACCCGCAATACCGATTTCCGACGGCTTCGCCGCACAACTTCTTCGAAAATGTGCTGCGAAATTAACGCTGTTGCGCGAAAACTGGCGCTGTCCAATTAGTGCAGGTGGCCGGATTCCAGCAGAGTCAGAGCCCATGACAAGGCGATTCCCAGGCCAAGCGCCACGGTCAGCTGCACTTTGTTATGGGCATGAAATTCCATTTCCGGCAACAGGTCGCTAAGTGCGATGCAGATAAAGACGCCAGCTGCGAACGATAACGCCGTGCCAAGAAGTTCGCGTTGCATACCGGAAAACTGGCTGACACCCATCAGCACCAGCACTGCACCGATGGGACACATTAGAGCAAATCCGATGTTGACCAGGTTAATCGTCCGGCTGTTCCAATTGCTGCTTAGCATCAGCGCTGTGATGGACACCGAATCCAACGGCTTGTGTAACACGATCGCCAGAAACGTACCGAATCCCAGCATCGACTGAGCCGCCATGCGCTGCGAATCCGCGTGTACGCTGGCTCCCAGAGCGAGGCCTTCGATCAGCGTATGCAGACTGAGCCCCAGCGCGATGCCCATCCAGCTCATCCCGTGAGCGTGGCCGTGTGAATGACATTCGGCAGCTGTGTGCCCTTTGCCAGTCTGCGTCTGCTGAGTTCCCAGTGCTACAACTTCCGGCACATCATGGTCGTGGCTGTGACCATGGTCATGGTCATGGTCGTGACCATGACTACAGGTCGCCAGTGCCGGACTGCCCGGGCTGACGGGTTCATGGTTATGGAAATGGAACAACCGAATCAACACAAACATCATCACGATGCCCACCATCATCCAATGCGCCATTTGTTTGGCACTGCCGAGCTGCTCAACGGCATGCGGCAACAGATGGAAGACACCGATCCCCAGCATCAAACCGCCAACAAAGCTAATCACGGTCTGCATGCGAGTATGTGTTAACCGAATCCATGATGGCAGCCAACCGCCCAGCAACGAGGCGGCAACGATGAACACACAATAGATCAGTAACAGGGTCGTGGGCCATGAACCGGCGTCCGCGGTAACAACCTGCGCAGCGTCGTCAGCAGCTCCGGTAAACTGAGACAGGTTCACGGGCCGCTCTTCGAACGTCGTGGGCTGAGCCGCTGTTGCTGAGCCACAAGCACCGACCAATAGCAGTAAATTCAGAAAGTATCTTGAGTACATGGAAACAAAAATAGCAATGAATTTCCGTCTCTGCGAGGCGTAATGAACTCTATTTGCAATTTGATTGCAAATAGGATTTCGCGACGAATGCCTGCCTTTAGCCCTCCGCCAAGGACGAGAATCGCGTCCACCAGCAAACGACGGCGACTGTAGAATCTCAGCGTCGATTCGGTGGAGAAACCGCATCATGATTGTATAGACTCGTTGCTCTGCGAACATTCGTGTCCCCCGACATCCCGCCGATAACCCACCGGAATCAACAATGACCTTCCGCGACATCAACTCCACCATCCTGTGCTGCATTGTGGCGCTGACCATGACTGGTTGCAGCGATCCAGACACTGCCGCTCCTGAGTCCACACCCAGCACACCAATCACTGAGCAAACAAACGTGCCCGAAGAACCTGCGAACGCCGCCCCTGCCGAAGTCACCTACGCACCCGCGCCAGAAGGCAAAGTGCTGCGACATGCCGTGTTCTTTTCTTTTAAGGAAGAATCAACGGACGAAGACATCACCAGAATTGTCGACGCGTTTCGTGCACTGCCGTCAAAGATCCCGGAGATCATCGATTTCCAATGGGGCACCAACAACAGCCCGGAAGAACTTAACGATGGATTCACTCACTGCTTCCTGCTGACCTTCAAAGACGAATCTGGCCGTGCTGTGTATCTGCCGCATGAAGATCACAAGGCGTTCGGCGGCGTGCTGCGAGGCCACAACGAACAGGTGTTTGTGGTCGATTATTGGGGCACAGTCGGGCAAGAGCCGCTGGAAAAAGAACTCAAGCACGCCGTGTTCTTCCGCTTCAAAGAAGATGCAACACCAGAAGCCATCAAGCAGGTAGAAGACGGCTTCGCCGCGCTGCCGTCAAAGATCGATACGATCAAGCGTTTTGAATGGGGGACCAACAACAGTCCGGAAAAGCACGCAGCAGGTTTCACCCACTGCTTTATGGTGTCGTTCGATTCGGAAGAAGGCCGAGCCGCCTACTTGCCACACGCTGATCATCAGGCATTTGTGGAAGTCCTGAAGCCAATTCTGGACGCTCCGCGCGTGATGGACTTCTGGGTTGAAAAGTAGTGTCAGGCCTGGAATGTCCTCACCGTTACGGAGTCTACCAGTCGTGATTTGATGTGTGCCACTGGCTTTGCCGGCTCCGCCAGTGCGGGGCAGCACCAGAAACAGTGGCACACAAACTATCAATTTCATTCTGACGAGTCGCTGGAGACGGCAACACATCCGAACTGTCGGCTACGTAAGGCTCAATGCGCCGCCTTCGCAGAATTCCTGCTTGCCGAAGGTCTCCACGTGATGACCAAAGCCGTGAGCGATCGACATCAGCAGGCGGTTGTGCGCCACCTTGTCGAACTTCAACGATCGGCCCATGTCGAAGCCCAGCCCGTTGCCGACCATGACGAACGGAATGTTGTCGAGCGTATGGCTGTTACCCTGCCCCAGTTCGTTGCCCCACAGAATCAGCGTGTTGTCCAGCATCGATCCTTCGCCACCAGGTTCCGGTGTTTCAGCGAGTCGCTTCGTCAGGTATGCCAGCTGTTCGCTGTACCAGGTATTGATCTTCGTCAGCTTCTCATGAGCCTCTTTGTTGCTGTCCGGTTCGTGTGACAGCGTGTGGTGTGTCTCTTCGATTCCCAGCCACGACATTTTGGGGTTACCAACGGAGTTCGTAATCTGGAACGTCGCCACCCGAGCGAAGTCGTTCATGAAACTGTTGACCAGCAGTTCAGTCTGCATCTTCGTGATCTGCGGAATATTGTCGTTCTCTTCCTTGATGCCAGGTTCCAGTTCCGGCATCGCATGATCAAGATCTGCTGAACGGTCCTGCTGCAGTTGCTGCTCCATGGCTCTCACAAACTGTGTGTGTTCGTCCAGCAGTTGCCGGTCTTCTTTGCCGATGATTTTGCTCAGCCGCTGCAGGTCTTCCTGTACGTCGTCCAACACACTGCTCAGGTGTTCGCGGTCTTTCATCTGGCCATAGAGCTTTTGAAACATCTGGTACGGATTATCGATCGGTGCGATCGGCCGATTGCCTCCCGCGTAGCTCATGCGAGTCCACGTATCAGCTCGATCCGGAACCATCACGCCGAATTCCAGCGAACCGAAACGCGTACGAGTTTCCTCTTTGGATTGCAGATAGTTCTTCAGTTCCTGGTCGAGTGAAATCCCGCTGGCCCAACCGGCTGGTGTATCAGAACCACCCTGAACGTTGCCAGGGAAAAGTTCTGCGCCGGTCAGCATGCAACCCATCCCGCGCATGTGACGGTCGCCGTCGCCCTGAAGTTTGTCGCAGATGCCGTGCATCACCAACATGCGATCCTGAAACGCTTCCATCGGTTTCAGAATCGGTTTGATGTCGAAATCGCGACCTTCTTTTTCCGGCCAGAAATCCCATGGCACAGTGCCGTTGGGGCTGAACATAATCACCAGCCGCTGTTTGCGAGTGGTCGCTGCAGACGACGCAGCGAACGCGCTCAGATTGCTGATGAACGGCAGTGTGGCAGAAGCCAGACCAAGCTGTTTAAGAAAATCGCGGCGAGTATTCATATTTGTGATTCTGAGGTTTGAAACGACGTTGTTTAGCCAGCCGGGGACTCAATCAATTTATTCACTCTGCTTTTGTTCTGGATGATGCGTTGCAGATCGACAGGCGATCTCCACCATCAAATGTCGCATGTTGTATTCGTTACCAGCAAAGGACGTGGCGAGTTCGTCAATCGACTGTGGCCCATAGGCCAGTATCGGCTGCTGGACCATGTGGTGGAACAGTTGACGACAGAATGAACGGTGAGTTTCCGGACTTTGGAACAGAAAATCGGCCAATTCGGTCGCACCAAGGAATTTACTGACTTCCCCCGACCGCATTCGATAATGTCCGGTTACGTCGATCGGTTTGTTCTGTTCGGTTTGGCGGAACCTGCCCGCCGCGTCGAATCCTTCCAGGGCAAATCCCAGACTGTTGATCATACCATGACAATTTGCACACATCGATGGGCTGGTTTGCTTTGACGTGCGTTCGCGAGTCGTCAGGTCAGGTTCCAGGTCAGGAGCCACAGGCGACACGGAATCGGGAGGCGGCTTTAAGGCTCGCCCCAGAATCCCACGCGACAAAAAGACGCCACGATGAATTGGTGAACTCGTATTGCGGTAGGCAAAACCAGCCAGCAGAAACGGATGCGAGACAAAACCCGCGCGGTATTCTGATTCGAACCCCACCTTCTTAAAGTTCTCCCCATCCGGCGGATCGATCTGATAGAACTCTGCCAGCCGATCATTCATCCAGGTTTCTCGGCCGGTTACCAGGTTCCGGAATCCGTCTTTGTCGGCGGTCACTGCATCTCGCAACAACAATTCGAACGATGTGCGCAGGTCAGCAACGAGTTCCGGAGTAAAGCTCGGATACAACTCAGCATCTTTCTGCAGATCGTCCAGGCGTTCCAGGTTCATCCACGTCCGGAAGAATTCTGTCAGCCGGACCTGACCGCGATAGGTGTTAACCAGTTGCCATGCCTGATCCCGAAGCGGCTTATCATCCTTCACCCAGCCTTTTTCTGCGGCCTTCAGTAAGTTCTGCGACGGAATCGAATCGTGCAGGGCGAATGACAATCGCGAGACCCGCGTGTACAGATCGTATTCCCCAGTGACTTCGCGGTACAGAAAGCGAGGTGACTTCAGAATCGCCAGCAGGCTACGTTTTACGGCGGTGTCTGTATCCGAACCGTCTTCAAAATGAGTATTGATGTAGGTCTTTTTCAGCGTGTCATCCAGCGGTCGTCGGAATGCTCGATAGGCAAACGTCTGACAGAACTCCTGCAACTTTTCTCGGCGTTTCTCGGGGCTGTCGTCGTTCTTCAGTTTGGCCACGTCGCGATAAAACTTCTGCATTTTGTCTGCGGCTTCAATTGCAGCAAAGGTGGTGGCTTCGTCCCATTCTCGTGACACAGACGTACCGCGAATGTAACCATCACTGCGGTCATCCGGCGGAAAAGGTGTTTCCACGACAAGCACTTCCGGCGAATTCTGTGGCGACAAATGCCGTGCAGGAATCGGACGTTCCGCACCGTGCGGCGTCTTCCACCACAAACCGATGGTCGCTGTTTTTTCTTTGAAGGTGAACCATTCCAGCCGGATTGGGTACAGGCGTCCCGCCAGTAAGAAGCGACTGCCGCGATATTCCGTCTCGTCGCCCGACTTCACCCACGCGTCGGTCAGCGCAGCTTCACGGTCGTTGACGAACAATCGGGCGCCGTTTTCCGTCTTCACGATAAACTCGTACCAACCGGTCTCGTCGATCACTACGGATCCTTCCCACTGGATGGAAAACTCCTCGGACTCGGGGATCTTGTCTTTGTCCGGCGTGCCTTCGCCGAAATTGAAATTGATCGTCGGGTCCAAACGCTCGATCGCCTTTTCTTTATCTCGAAAATGCCGCGACTTGTAGTACTTCGCCGTCAGTCCGTCCTTGTCGTTGGGTTGATTGAACCACGTAAAGCTCTCAACCAGATCCGCAACGGAATTGCGGTACTGAGCCACCGTCAGACGACTCAGTTGTCGTTTCGGTGGATTAATGCGTGCCTGGGCTTCTGGAGAATAGAATGCCGACTGCATCCATTCGGCGACCAGTTGGGCGTCGTCGCCAACGCAAAGTTCCGGTTCCCCTTCCGGCATGGTGGTGGCAATCAACTCCGTCAGGTCGATGGTTGGTTTGTCACCAAACATTGCCTCTGGATAGTTGTCTGCCGTGCCTTCGCCTGTTGCACCATGGCAGCTGGCACACTTCTGTGCATAGATCTCAGCCCCGCGTTGCAGCTGATCTGCCTGCGCGAATGCGGGCGACGAAAAATGAGGGAGAAGGAGCGAGACGATGGCTGCAGCGCAGGAGGTGCGGAACATTGGTGGTTTCGGGAGGAAAAAGACATGGAGGCGTGGCTCCAAAATTCGGTGGGACGGAGATTATACCCGCCGTTTTCCGAAATCCAACAGGCAAGTTAGCGGGTATCCGCAGCGCCGGTTTCGTCTTTGGACGGACGAATCAATTCGAAGTACCTGCGAATCGTCTCGCGATGGCCGACAGGAATGCTTTCCGAATCCAGGACCGCTTCCGACATCTTCTGGTATCGATTGTACGCTTCCTGAGCCTTACGTTGAGCTTGCTGGGGAGTTTCCGGAGCGGCCGTGGTTTCTGTTTCCGTTTCAGAATCGCCATCCTCGCTCAGTTGTCCGGTCAAGCGGGCCATCTGCCGTTCGCTTTCCAGCTGCGTCTTTGGACCGTTAATGTTGCCCGCTGATTTTCCGCCGGCTTTTTGACTGGCGATGTCGTTTTCTGATTTCTCAGACTTTCCCTTTTTCAGATTCTGTCCTTTGCCCGCCATCGAACCTTCACCTTCGGACTGGCTTTGCACGGCGAGCTGTTTTTTACTGAGCCCCAGCTGATCACTCTTGTTCTGCAACAGATTGTTCAGCTTCCGTTTAACGCCTTGCTCTTTGATCGTCTGTGCCAGGTCTTCCGCTTTCTCCGCCGTCTGTTTGGCTTCGCCGGACTTTACGGCTTCGGACAATTCGGACAGCTGTTCACTGAGTTCATCGAGCCCTTTTTCCTTGGCGGCTTTCGCTGCTTCGGCAAGTTTCTCGGCGGTTGGACGAGACTCTGCGGGTTTCATTTTGTCCGGGCTGAGTTCTTCTTCCGTCAGATCCTGCAGTTCTGCTGCAGCCTTTTCGAGGTCACCTTCTTCGATCGCTGCCGCGGCCAGCTTGAATGGTTTCGCGCCAGCGATTGCTTCGCCAACGTTGCGAAGTTCCGCGTCCATGGCTGCGATGTCCATGTCCTGCATCAGATCCTTGATCCTTTGCTGCATCTCTGACACGGTCTTCATCGAATCTCGAACAGTCAACGCTGGAATCTGAAGATGTTTGACGTCCTGCCGTAAGTTGGCGACCAGTTGTTCTAGTTCCTCATTGGCGGCTTCTTCTGCCAGAGCTTCAAGGTCATCGATTTCGTTCTGAATGTCAGCTACAACAACGGCCGTCTGCTGTGGCGTCAACTCTGGCTGCGATGGTTCGTCCCCGACGATCGGTGCCATCCACAGGCGACCACTGACCAGCAGCAGCAACACGGTCCACTGCCAGCGCTGTGGCGGTGCCAGCGGGACAACATCTGCAGCGTTGATGTCTTGCAGATGCTGCGCCGCGTCCTGCAGCTGCAGTTGCTCGAATATCGAAGGCTGCGGGTGATCAGAAAGCTGCAAAGCCGTGGTGGTGCGATCTTTGAACTGATAGTGTCGATCAACACGACTGGCAACAGCTGACCACGAACAATTCAGTAGCCATCCGCAGATCGCCCCAATCATAACCGACGCTGAAAACACCAGCGCAGCGAAAGTCCCACTGATTTCTATGTGAAAGACTGCTCGCAGGATTCCACACACCAGAAGAAATTGGCAGCCTGCCAACGCACCGATCCCTGCCGCACGCACGACTGACTGCAGTCGCATGCGCAAACGAACGGGGGCAAGTTGTGTCAGCAATTCCGTTTTCATCTGGCGAGCCATGGGCGTGAGCCCGTGCGTTTGGATATTTGAGATTTCGAATGTCAGCCAAGTGTCGGCGGGGCTCAGCCGATTTCAATTGCCTGCCCGAGAATCAACGCTGTCAGACAGGATACCCCTACCCAACGTCCTATTGCACCAGTTTTTACATTGCCGAGTCTATGGAGAGACCGGCACGCGGCGGCAACACGTGAAGCGCCAGCGTTTCTGACAATTCACTCGCTGGCGCTTCGTGCTCGTAAACGCCAGCGGTCTGAGTCGCATCCTTCCGCTACTTGCCCTTACGGCGACGGCGGCGACGCTTCTTTTTAGGCGCCGCGTCGTCAGAGGCATCTGTCCCATCCGCCTCACCAGAGGTCTCAGCTGCCGGCGCTGCTTCCGATGTCCCGAGATCCGCTGACGCTGACTGAGCAGCTTCTTGTGCAACCCTGGGGCCAGAGTTCTCTACGGCATCACCAGGATCGGCAGTCGTCATGGCAGGCGCATCGCCTTCATCGCGAGGCTTCCGTCGACGACGGCGTCGGCGTTTACGGCCCGGACCGTTGGCGTCATCACCTTCTGTTTGTTCGGCTGTCGGTGTTCCGGTACTCACAGCGTCGGCCTGTTCCGAATCAATGCCCGCACCAAACGAATCATGGATCGGTTGTTCAGACGTTATCTCAATTGTCTCGACTTCCGGAGCCGATTCGGCTCGCAGATATCCGGTCCCCCGACGAAATGTCGGTTTGATGTTTTCGGTGTCGATGGGCGGCGGCATCAGGTGTGCCGGCAGCTCTTCTACCAGCTCGCGTTCTGTCGGTGTGGAATCCACCTCGTTGTCGTACGTGGTGAACGCCGACGCGTCGAAAGCTCCAACGGCCGGTGTATCGATCAGTTGCATAAAATTCGCAGGCTGACTGCACTCACACAAACGCGACGCGACCGCACCCCGCGTTCGCACGGTGCGACTACAGGTCGGGCACTTCCAGTGGCGGTAAATCCTTAACTCGTATTGCAGCATGGGCCCTTTGATGGCGTCATCCTTAATAATTCGGTAAACAACAAACACGGTCTGGCAGGATTGTCGACTGCCGCGAAGACAACTGCAAGCCAATTGCGCCCCAGCTTTGTCGAGCGGAAGTCGAGCCACCATTTGCTGGTTTCGGCGACCTTCGCGAAGAATGAGTGCAAAGTTCCGCAAAACAGCCTATCCTGCAACACGCAAAGACGGGCACCGACCGAGTCTCTGTTTTTGCAAATCAGCCAACAATTCACACTCGCAAATGTGCCCCAAGACTCTTTCGCTATGAATCCCATTCTTAAACCCGCTCTGGAACAATTGATCGCCAGACAGAATCTCTCCTCCGATGCGGTACAGCAGTGCATCGGCGCAATGATGGACGGGGCCTGCGACGAAATCGACATGGCAGCCTGGTTAACAGCCATGGCGTGTAAGGGTCCCGCAGCGATCGAACTTGTCGGTGCGGCTCAGGCCATGCGGGATCGAGCTGCCAGAATTGCAACACGCCGTCGCCCGTTGCTGGACACCTGCGGCACGGGTGGAGACAAGCTTCATACGTTTAACATCAGCACGGCGACAGCGATCGTGGCCGCGGCTTGTGGAGTCAACGTGGCGAAACATGGTAACCGCAGCGTTTCCAGCAGCAGTGGTTCAGCCGATGTACTGGAAGCACTTGGTGTCAACATTCAGCTGACACCAGAACAGTCAGGGCGATGTCTGGACGAAATCGGCATCACGTTCTGCTTTGCACCACTCGTTCATGGCGCGATGAAACATGCGGCTCCCATTCGCAAAGCGCTGGGAGTCCCCACGATCTTTAATCTACTGGGGCCGTTGACCAATCCTGCTGGTGCCGACTATCAATTGCTGGGCGCCAGCAGCAATGAACGAGCGCGTCTGCTGGCATCGGCGATGAGCGTACTGGGATGCCGCAAGGCGCTGGTGGTTTGTGGGAATGATGAACTTGACGAAGTCTGCCTCTGGGGCACGACCGTGGCGTTCGAAGTCAGCGGCGGTCAGATCAAAGAAATCACCTGGACGCCGGCAGACTTCGGCCTGCCCGAATGTGATGTGCGAGATCTGCGAGTCAAATCATCTGCCGAAAGCGCAGCGACGATTGAGCGTGCTCTGAACGGAGAAGACGGCCCGGCAGCCAACATCATTATCGCCAATACCGCCGCAGCTTTGCTGGCCGCAGAAAAGGTCGAAACACTCAAAGACGCGGTTGCCATCGCGCGGCTCACGCTGACAGATTCCATCGCCACAAGCAAACTCAACGACCTCAAAGAATGGACTCAGGCCGTCCAGGCGATGTAACGTCCCCTATGGTCGTAGCTGCCGTAAAAAAAATGCGGCTTCCGAATTCCGGAGACCGCACGCTCATCATCAATCATCCGCCTTGTCGCCATCCTTGATGACAAAGCGAGCCTTCAATCGAGCCACTTCGGTCGCCAGCCCGGCGGATTTCACCGACCGCAGGACTTCGTCGAAAGCCTTGTACGCTGCCGGAGCTTCATCCTTCGGATAGTTGCGGCAGTTACTCAGAATGTCGGCGTCTTCAAACGACTGATTTACAGTCGCCTGGTCCAGTTCCCGGATTGCGCGTTTGCGCCCCAGAGCTCGACCAGCACCGTGGTTCACGCTGTAACAACTGATTACCGCTCCTTCGTCAGCAACCATCACAGCCGAACCGGCCTGTGGATTACCGGGCAATAAAATTGGATGCCCGGTGTTCTCGTAAATCGTACCTTTCAATTCGTGGTGTCCCGCAGGAAATGCTCGCGTTGCTCCTTTGCGATGTACCCAGCTAATGTGGTTGTTCACGACTTCCTTACGCGCGATGTTGTGGCTGATGAAGTACACCAGCTTTCCCTTAACGCCTGGAATAATCTCCTGAAACGCTTCCAGGACCAACGCATTGATCAACAGGTGATTGACCGTAGCGAAGTTCGCTCCCAAAGACATGTCGTCGATGTACGCATCCGCTTCTGGTGTTCCCAGTGGAGCGTACACCAGCTCACGGTCGTCACCCGGCAGTGGAATGTTCCACTTTTCGAAGTGCCGCTGCAGAGCCTTGAACTGACCGGACGCAAGATTGTGCCCGATTCCTCGAGATCCACAGTGTGACAAAAACGCCACGTGCCCATCCTTCAAACCAAAACGCTCAGACACTTTCTGAGCGCGATCGTTGTCTTCGACGTGTACCACTTCGCATTCGCCGAAGTGGTTTCCGCTTGTGCAATAACCAGAGTTTTGCGTACCGCCTTTAGATCTGGAACTTCATATATTAATGAATTGCAGTATATCTTGTGGTAT
>CALFOL010000742.1 GCA_937919915.1 uncultured Planctomycetaceae bacterium | reverse complement strand
GTCGTGACCAGAGATGGAAGATTCCTTCTGTTTCTTTAGAGCGGCATACGTATTGTTGCGGACACTCGTAGCGGAACTCGCCGAGAGTTTCGGCCGAGATTCACCCGAAAGCCTTGGCGGCTTCCGCTACATCTGTTCGTATACTGCTGTCGCACGTCATAATTCTCCGATCATTCCTTCGATACGAGTGGTCGATATTCACAAGGGAAAATTCCGAATGAACCAATCACTCAGACGTCTATCCATTGCTCTGATTTTTCTCGCCATCGCCGCGTCCGATTCTTCGATCGCCGACGAACGGCAGGTCAAATCGGAACAGGCCGCAAAGATCGACGGAAAGTCAGATTCCGCCAGGGCAGTTCTGAACGTCGAAACGCGGCGGCGGAGCAAAGCGGGCACGAGTCAGGAAAAGGTGATTGATGGCAGCGAAGAATGGAATCCGACGCAGACCGCGATTGTGATTGTCGACATGTGGGATGATCATCACTGCAAAAGTGCCGCGGAGCGAGTTGTGGAAATGGCTCCTCACGTCAATCGCACGATTACGGCGGCCCGGGACAAGGGAGTGTTTATTATTCATGCTCCAAGCGACTGTATGAGCTACTACAAGGACGCACCGGAGCGACAACAGGCAATCAAATCATCGGTGGCTCGAAGCGCCATCAAATTTCAGTGGAACTATTTTAATCCGGACCGCGAAGGGCCGCTGGCAGGCAAACTGGAAAAGGGCGGCTGTTCGTGTGACACACCGGAACCGTGTAGTCCGTCGCGCATCGTCTGGAAAAAACAGATCGACACAATCAAAATTCACCCGACTGACGCCATTACTTCGGACGGACAGGAAGTCTACAACCTGCTGCAGCAACGCGGCATCAACAACGTTGTGGTCATGGGCGTGCATACCAATCGGTGCGTGCTGGGTCGACCGTTTGGTATTCGGCAGATGGTCTACCTGCAAAAGAACGTTGTTCTGTGCCGCGACCTGACAGACTCGTACCACCGCGACCCTGGGCACCATTTCGAAGGCCTGAATCGAATCATCGGGCACGTGGAAACATACTGGTGCCCGACGATTACCAGCGAAAGCCTCACCGGAAAACCGCCGTTTAAGTTCAAGGCGGCCCTGTCAAACAAGGACCGTTGAGTTTCGTGGAACAGAAACCTCAAAACCGTCAGATTCACCGGAACGGAGATCTCGTGTTGTGCGAAGTCACGACGAATCCGATGTTAACCGATGTTAACCGATGTTAAGTCCTGGCAGCGTGCCGGTGCTTGATGCGAAGCTGTCGAGTTCCAGACCGAGTCGCTGCAGCATTGTCACGTAGAGATTCGCCAGGGGATGATTTTTGTCCGGATCGAACGCAAGGTGCTGTCCGTGACGGAAGCCCCCGCCAGCGAAGATGATGGGAAGGTTCCGGTTGTCGTGGTTTCCGCTGTGCATGTGCGAGCCGAAGAGCACCATCGTTCTGTTCAGCAGATTTGATTCGTCCTCAGACGTTTCCTTCAGCCGTCGCAGGAAGTCGCCGAACAATGTGACCTGCTCGGATTCCACGATCGCTAGTTGCTTCAGTTTCTCCGGATCCTGGCCGTGGTGCGAAAGATCGTGATAGACCATCGACACACCGGGGATCACAGGAACATAACTGCCACCACCCACGGCATTCGTGATCAGTCTTGTCGAATCCGTCTGTAGCGCCAGAAACATAATGTCGTAAATTTGCTTCCCCTGCTGAATGATGCGAGCTCTGTCCTGAATTCGCTGCGGCGGATCGGCGTCGACTTTGGGCTTCGGCTTGTGCTGCCACTGTTCGGACTTGGCCAGCCGCAGCTCTGCATCGCGAACGGACGTAAAGTATTCGTCCACCTTTCTCTGGTCAGCACTGCTGACGCGTTGTTTCATTCTGCGAGCCGCCTCCTGCACGGTGTCCAGCACACTTTGCCCTTCGCGCAGGCGTTCGATTTGACGAGCTTTCTCAGCGGGTCGGCCTTCCACGAATAACTGTTCGAACAGCCGCGCCGCGTAAATGTTTCCGGCAATCGAAACGCCATTGGACGAAACGGAAATGCCGCCACTGCCGAGCGACAGATAACGGTACCTTGTCTGCAGACCGATCTTCCTGGCTGCCAGCTGGTCGATGGAAATTGAATTCTGAAAGTTGGCCGCGCCGGGATGGGGAGCTCCAGTTAACCACGACTTCGAGGCAGCGTGCCCGCCGTCAACGTCCGGGTGCGACGTTCCGGAGAGAATCGTGAAGTCGTTCCGCAGGTCTTCCAGCGGCTGCAGGTACAGAGGTAGTTCATAGTCACGCCCCGCCTTTTCTGGAATGAGGTTTGGCGGATGCAGCGACAATTCGAGACCAATCGCCACCATGCGCCACCATGCGCCACCATGCGCCACCATGCGCCAAG
>CALFOL010000741.1 GCA_937919915.1 uncultured Planctomycetaceae bacterium | reverse complement strand
CCCGAGTCTCAATTCTCACTCCGGATTTCTGACACCTTGTCTGACTCCCCGTAAATCGAACCACCACAATTTGAGTCGAATCATTGCTGCCTTTCCCGGACTTTGTGATTCAGTGCCGCATCGATTGTGATCAATGCCGCACTTATTGAATCGCATCCATTTCAAAAAGTGTCTGCGCACGAGGTCTCGTCAGAGCCGTGTTATGGCGTTAATCCTGTCGTGTCACGGCGACTTCTTCCTGCCCCAGGACCGCCACCGCGACGGCTGAAGCCAGCTGCACGCTGGCCGCCGATCGCCGCTCCGCTGAACGCTCCGCCGTCCTGAACGGACGAAGACAGGACGGTGATTGCCGGGGCAATCACCTGCGGGCTTGTACGCCCGCGATCGGGCTGGGCCGCCCGATCCGGTGGCAAGCCTGCTGGGGCAGGCTGTGCCACTTGGGCCTCCGCTGGACGCTGCGGCCAGAAGCGGATTCGAAGACGAAACCGAACCATTGAATGGACAAACTGCAGCACCTCGGACGGCACCTTGCCTTCGGGGAAAGCGTGCCGGACAACGTGCCGCCGAAAACTCTGCCAAATGCTTTGAAATGCGCCATCTTTCGGGGATGGCTGAATGCAGGTGTCAGCCATCAGAATGCTCTCACACCTTGCCGCCCACTTGCGTTTTTCAATGGCCATCATCTGTACATGCTGACAGTACACGGAGACCGTTCATGTCCTTGCTTTTGACCTCTCGTGATTGCGAGATTCTGGATCATCTTTCGACAGCTGTTCGGCTGTTCAGTCTCGATCAAATTGCCCACGCTTGGTGGAGTGATGCCGATGATCCACGGAAACTTGCCGACGAACGGATCCGGCGACTCGCCCGTGCCGGATGGGTCGAACGCTATTCCGTGCATGTTCGTCCGATGCCCAAAATTATGGCCCCCGTTGCCTGCTGGCGACCGGGACAACTGGCTGCTGACTTCGGACAAATAGCATGGCAGGTTCAGTCTCGCTGGAAGACAGGACCACGGAAATGTCTGGTTGTTGTGGCGTCCGGGAGAACGACGAAATCACGAATCGGAAAACCGGCTCGGAAAATTCGACAATATTTTCAGCTGACACATGACCTGGGTGTGGCGGAAACTTTTCTGAGGTTCAGAGAATCCCGCCCGGCAGAAGCGACGCTCTGGAAGGGGGAAGGTAGTATTTCTTCGCTCAGACGTAAGAGAAAAGTGCCGGACGCCATCATTGCCGGGGATACCATTTGGCCTCCACGGCTGGTCGTTGAATTTGCCGGAGCCTATGCTCGCAAACGAATTGAAGGCTTCCACAGGTTTTGTGAAATGGAACAACTGGCTTACGAGCTTTGGTAAACTCAGGCAATGTCCCGACGACGGCGAATCAATAACATTCGATTGCAGGACAGGGATTACGAAATCCTTGAGCACCTGATGACGTACCGAGTGACGACTCGCGAGGTGCTGCATCGCCAATTCTTTGCAGACTCCGACTTAAATGCCGTCTCGAAAGTGACGTCGCGTCTGATCGAAAGCGGTCACCTGGCAAGACACGAATTCCTGGCGAACTCAGTCTACTTTACGTTGGGGTTGGTCGCAGCGAAACTATTACACGCTCCTGCGCGATGTGCGAAGCCTCTTGGAACGCAAAGTCTATACACCCAGTTCGGGCTCTTGGGATTTTGTTTTGGTGAAAAAACTCAGCGGGCACGACTGCGTGTCGCCAGACTCAGGGACAAACATCCAGAGCTGCTGAAGAAAGGTGTTGAACCATCTCAGTATGTGGTGGATGCTTCCACAACGCCATCGCTTTTGTCGTTTGTGCGAGTGGACGGTGGTGGATCAAACGATCACGTGTTGCGAAAAATAGAGGCTGACATTCAGTGTCGCCTCGAAATTCCGCTTTGCGCATCGTTGATGCAGTCCGGCAGGTTTCAGGTAGCCTGCGTCACATTTACCGAAGAAAAACAAAAGGAAATCGAACGGAAAATTCCTGCGCAGAATTTTCCCTGTGCGGTCACAGTGGAAGTTGTTCCCATCCTTCGCGACTTGCTGGCGGTCCTGCGTGACAATCTTTAGCGATCAACCATTTCCATATCCTCAGAATATGCAGGACCCGGCACCGACCGCTCCTGACGATATTCATTCGCCGAATTTTCCAGCGACATCCTTCGATTATCCTGCCCGAACCGTGTATCGCTTCAACTGGACGGATCCGCTGTGGCTCCTTTATTTGAAGACGACGGTTTACTCGGTCGGTATCGCACAAGCGTACTACCTATTCCAAACGCAACCGTTGCCACAGACCATTCAAGAAGGCATCTCAATCACGATCCTGCTGGCCTGCGGATTGTTTGGAGTCTCCATTGCTCTGTTGGGATCAGGGTTTGTTCCGAAAATCTACGCGGTGGTCACGGCAGTCGTGGGAGGACTGTTGTCCTTTGCGCTGGGCAGCTGGATTTTTCAGGCAATGATGTCGCTCTGTTTTCTGTGGCTCTTTCTGGACCGATTTATTCTGCACGGAATCGGCACGCGGGCCACAATCCCGAGAAGTAACCAGGATCAGGTAAAAATTCGCGACGCTCTACGCAATCGGTGGCGACTGCGGTTGTTTCAGCCCATTGGAATTCAGCACACACTATTGCCACTGGTTGTGCTGTTCCTGCAGGCCATCTATTTGCGCGATTTCATCCTCGACACCCACAAACAGCCTGATACCGCGTCGTCGATATGAGCCTGCGTGGTGTTTCCTGCGCTCAGCTGCGCGAGAATGTTTTGATCGTTCATGAACGATGAGCCCGGCATCTCTTGGTCTAATCCTTGGGTCAACGACGTCGAGTGGGTCGCTCCCCTGCAGGCATCCAGGTGATCACCAGAGCGAAGAATGAGCACTTCAGCTGCTAGATGACGAGTCG
>CALFOL010000740.1 GCA_937919915.1 uncultured Planctomycetaceae bacterium | reverse complement strand
CGTATCTTCAGATCACCACTTATCGGCAGCAGCGCGGCCTTTTCATTCGACGCCATGTAACCACTGCCGGCATCCAGTTGAAAAATGCTCAGCCCGGATTGTAATACCGAAGTTCCAACCGCATCCCGGCTGGATGTTGTGCCGACAAACGTAACCATCGTCATGCCAGTCCTCAGCGATGGGTTTGTCACCAGCATGGCAGGATCATCGAGGCACGAAACCACCAGGTCCCACTGCTGATCCTGATTCCAGTCGCAGCGGGCAACCCCGCGTCCGCGAAAGCGACTACTACGCAAGTCAGCCTGGTCGATGTTGCTTTGTTCAGCAAAGCGAACGCCGCGTCGACTAATCAGCAGTTGTGGCGGCATACGAAAGGCTCTTCCTTCGTGTGAAAAGTCATCCAGGTCGCCGTTGACCAGAAAGATATCCGGCCAATCGTCGGCATTGATGTCCACCGCTTGAGTTCCGAATCCCAGCCAGGCCATTGATGTACTTCGCACACCTGTTGGCATCGATGCATCCATCGCCAGTCCCTCTTCGTTAAACAGATAGAGTGCGTTGGCTTCGTTGAAGTAGTTTGTCACGAACAGATCTGTGGTGCCATCGCGGTTGAAGTCGTCGACCGCCACTCCCATGCAGGCCTGAGCCAGCCCTTCGCTGCCATAAGCCACTCCGCGACTCACTGCGGCATCTCGAAACAGCGGAGACTCTCCCGCCGCCGCGGTATTGTCCCAAAGAAAATTCGGTGTGCCGTCGTTGGCCACGAAGATTTCCGGCATGGGATCCTGATCGAGGTTCGCCACGACAATCCCCAGTCCGTTACCAGCCAGGTCGATTCCTGCCCGCCGCGTTGCGTCAACGAAGCGACCAGCGCCTGTGTTTAACAACAGCCGATCAATCGTTGCGGGGAACACGTGAGGAGCGCAGACTCTGGGCCCGGCCGGAGTTTCGCAGATGACCGATTCGACGCCTTCTCCGGTCAGATAATTGACCTCAATGACATCAGGCAGGCCGTCCAGGTTGATGTCCGCGATGGCGCAGCTGCTGGTCCAGCCGGACTCTACGATGTCGATGACCGGGAGAAATTCAACGAACGTACCGTCGCCCTGATTCAGCCAGTAACTGTTATGTCCAATATTGGCGACCACGACATCGGTAAACCCGTCGTTGTTGAGATCACCGCAGGAGATTCCCTGGCTGAATCCGTTCTCTGTCAAACCGCAAACGGTTGTCACGTCGACGAACTGTTGGCCTCGGGCATTTCTGTACAGTGCGTCCAGCCACTGTTGAGAGTTTCGATCCACGGGCCAGACAGTTCCCTGCGTCAGATGAACATCAGGCCAGGTGTCGTTGTCGAGATCCAGAATTCCGACGCCTCCACCGGTGAACTCAATCATGCGACGGCCCTCAGTTGCTGTATCCGGACTTTCGAAATACGTAAACTTCAGCCCGATGGCTGTCGCCGAGTCCATCAGGATAATGTCCGCCGCAGAGCCGCCCACTGAATGCGACGGTTGAGTTTCCTGAACATGTTCCTTTCCGATCACGCTCACGATTGAGGTTTGCTTAAGGCATTGCCGAGTGATGTCGCTGATGTCTGCGGACTTGACGTCAACAGTGGACGTGATCGGGGGCTGCTGGCTCACGGAGGCCCAGGCGAGATATTCTTCCTCACGGCCAAGTTGGGCCATCACGAC
This sequence comes from uncultured Planctomycetaceae bacterium, assembly GCA_937919915.1. Taxonomy (GTDB): domain Bacteria; phylum Planctomycetota; class Planctomycetia; order Planctomycetales; family Planctomycetaceae; genus Fuerstiella. The sequence goes on along the minus strand of CALFOL010000740.1, from coordinate 1,305 downwards.
AGAGACCTCGCTGGCAACCGTAACCTTCAGTGCTGCCCCATGAATTGATCTGATTATCCTGTTCAGCTCGCTCATGAGCGATAGACGCCTTTGCAATCGCGTCAGATCAGTACCGGGCTGTGCTTCTGTGAGGCAGGCCTGCAGATGTTGCATTGCCCCAAGGTGATCCTCATTTTCCAGGCACCGTGAGAAACACACAATTGCGTTCCGCGTCTGGCCGTTCGATTCGTAAACCGCTCCAAGAACAAAGAGTGCCTCGTAATTGTGGCTTGCGACATATCGTTCGAATCGGTCAGCGGCATCCGGGGGAACGGCGACGTGTTCACCGGTCTGAAGTTTTACGCGAAATTCCAAAGTCTGTCTTTGGTCAGCCAGTGTGCTGAGTTCACTGATTTCGCCGAGCTGTCGGGCGGCTTCGGCAAATCGCCCCCGATCAATGTTGGTGCTGGCCAGTCCGATTATCGGAGCGGCATCTGTTGAATCAGCCAGACGACACTTTTCCAGATACTCCACCGCGTCCACGCCACGGTCGGGGACAGCCAGCCAGCAAAGTTCCATCCAGGAAAGTTTCTGCAGGGCCAGCAGCTTCCTTAGATCAACAACGGCCGCGGAAACGCGGCCGGTAATCATCTTCAGGTAGGCAATTCTTGAACGTGCCGTGTAATCATTTGGCTTGCGATCAAGCACGTTGTTGTAGGCGACTTCTGCCTCCGAGATCTGGCCGAGCTGCCGCTGCACTTCTGCCAAAGCGAACTGAGCCGTTGTGTAGTCTTGGGAAGTTGCCTGAATGATTCTGTAAAACACGGTGGCCTGTTCGAGTCGGCCGTGTTTGGTTGCCGACTCGCCTGCCATAATCGCCGCTGCATCCGTGAGCACTCTCGCAGATAACAGTTGCTCGCCCAGCTTCACCACCTCGACATGGTCGCCTCGCAGAAAATGCCGGCGCAGCGAACGTAATTGAGATTCGACCGACACAGCAGGCGCGGGCTTCAGCACAAACGACAGCAACGCGCACGCGATGATCAGCACAGAAACGGCGACGACTTTGATTTTCACCCCAGACACAAATTTTGACTCCGCAGGGCATTGCACGATCGCAGATGGTTGTTGTCGTTATTCACGCCGGTGCCCGGAACGCAGGATAACTGCCTGCGCGATGACCACGAAATGATAGTAAGGTGTGGGGGGACGGTTGATTCTGTCAGTCAGGGTTTTGGGTGGCCTGTTTGTCCCCAGGCCGAAAACACTCGTGGCTACAGCGTATTACGCTGACTTGTGGCCGCGGCGAACGGTTTTCGACAGCAA
>CALFOL010000739.1 GCA_937919915.1 uncultured Planctomycetaceae bacterium | reverse complement strand
GTACTACCACTTTTGGTCGTCCTTTCCGGCCACTCTGTCATGCTCTGACAGGTAATCTAAGTCTAGCTTTTGGCTGGGTTTACAAAGAGTACCCCGAGCAGGGATCGAACCTGCAACCTGCCGCTTAGAAGGCGGCTGCTCTATCCAGTTGAGCTATCGGGGCATTTTTTTTTCGCCGTTGACACCAACGACGGGGCGGAAGTCTATCGGCTGGGCAGCAGATTTCCAATGCGGTTTCGCGCGAATTCCGAGCCGGTCTGTGTCCGTCGCTACAGCGTATTACGCTGATTTGTGGCCGCGGGGAACGCTTTTCGATTGCAGAAAGCCTACTCCCGCGAGCGAGTACCGTTCACGAAAATAAGTAAACTGCGCTAGCGGGAGACACCGTACGTGCAACAAGGTTCCTCGACTATGAGCGTTCGCGGGATTTGCTGTTCCAGAGACGGCATGCAGCTCACATGCCAGTCGCAAGAGCTCGCAGGTGGCGTTCGAAATGGTCAGCCAGCACTTCTGTGTACGTGTCTGGGTGAGAATCCAGAACCGATCGCACTGCTGGTCCCAGCGTAGGATCCGTCAGAGTCGAGCCGAATGTGCAGTGCAGAATTTGTCGGCCAGGCTTCGTGAAACCTTTGCCTTCCGGCACTTCGGACCACAGTTCCAGGTACTCGCGTTCCAGGTCCAGAACATCACTCACATCAGCCGGTGCTGGTGCAGAGGCCAATGTTGCTGAAACATGGTACGTGGCTTTGTCGACGTCGTAACGCGATCGACCAAAATCAATGATCTGACGGAACAATGATTCGTCGTGACGAGCGACGACCCGCAGTGCTTCCAGATAACTGGTTCCCGCTGTCTTGACGTGAAACTGGCCTTTTGTCTGCTTCGACAGCAGTGAATACATCGAAACTTTGTCCGAACCTGAGTGTAGACTCATCTTGTAACCGCCCAGCAAGCTGGCGATGGCAGCATGCTCACCGAGTGACGCTTCGAGCAGTCCAAGATCGCCTTTGTAATCGACGCCTTTTTCCAGGTCGCCGATAAATCGTGGAGCCAGACTGACCAGCTTCATGCCGCCTTTCAGGCATTGATCAGCGATGATGTAATGTTCGGCCAAAGTCGTTGGCTGTTCTGTTTCGTCGACGGATAATTCGATTTCGTAGTCCTTACCAGCCGCTTCATGCACCTTCTTGATGTAATCGCCCATGCTGAGTGCTCGAGCAATCGCTTTGCCGTATTTTACGGCGGCTCGCATACAGGCTTCTTCTGTGAGTTCGATCTTTGTGCCCGTCGACAGGCCAACACTTTTGCCAACGTAACTGTCGTACCAGCCAGCGATGTCTTTGACTGCGGCGAATTTCTCTTTAACAGCGGATTCGCTGTAGTCGTCAGCCCCCTGGTCGACATCGTCCGATGGATCGATTGTGAAGAATGTGAATCCCACAGCGGCAGTCACGTCAACATCTGCTGGTGTTTTCAGATGGTCAGCATCGGCACCAACTTTACCCGTCCAGCCCGCGGTCTGAGCACCGTTCAACGCGTCGTCCATCACGTTGGTGGCAGTCCGCTGAGTTCGTGTCATTTCACGGATTGACTGCTGCGGATAAATTGGTTCGATACCGCTGCCAGCTCGATTCATGGCTGCCACGTGGCCAGCAGTCGCTGATCCGATACGGTCGCCAAAGCCAAATGAAGGGGCTAACCCGAGTGGTTCACATTTCATGGTCATCAGAGTTTCGGTTCAGTATTTCTTAACGTAAAAGAATTCGTGCTTAAGTCGCGTGGCTGCGAAAGCTACGGCGCTAATTGGCCACTTCAATAATCGCCTTAATAACACCGGTTTCCGGTTTCGTTAGCTTTTCGAATTCGCCGACGACATCTTCGAATCTGGTGCGATGTGTAATCCACGGATCCGTGTCGATGGTGCCTTCTTCGATCAGTCCGATGATACGCCCGAAGTCTGCCGGCAGCGCGTTTCTTGATGCCTTCAATGTGATTTCCGGTTTGTGCAGAATTGTATGACGGAAGCTCACTTCCTGCGTAGTAATTCCGACATAAACAAGTGATCCGGTGTGTGCAACGTAGGTTAGAGCGTTCGCCATCGAATGGTGACTGCCGGTGGCGTCGGTGACCACAGCGAACTTGTCGCCATTGGTGGCGGCGAGCACCTGTTCCATCTCGCTGCCATCGCCTTTGAACTGAATCGTGTGGTCGATGTTGTAGTTGTTCTTGCAGAACTCCAGCCGCTCAGGATTCATATCCATCACCGTGATGGAAGCGCCGGTCAGTCGAGCAAACTCCAGCGTGGCCAATCCAATGGGGCCAGCTCCGATAATCAACGCGTGGTCTCCCGGGCCAGGGTTGCCTCGATCGTTGGCGTGGCAGCCGATGGCCAGCGTTTCCACCAGCGCGAGTTGTTCCATGGAAAGTTTTGTTGATGCATGCAGCTTCTCGGCGCGAATCAGAAATCGTTCGCACAATCCGCCGTCGATCATCACGCCGATGACGTTCAGCTTCTCGCAGCAGTTCCCCTGCCCCTTGCGGCACGGATAACATTCGCCGCAATTCATGTAGGGTTCCACGCTGCAGCGATCTCCAGCGGCAACATTGGTGACTCCATCGCCGACTTCCAGAACCTCAACGCCCAGTTCGTGACCCGGAATACGTGGATAGCTGAAGAACGGCATCTTGCCCAGGTATCCGCTGATATCCGTGCCGCAAATTCCCATGCGGTGAGTGCGTACCAATGCATGACCGGGCCCCGGACTGCCAGGATCATCGATCTCAATGTGTTGGAAATTCTTCGGTTCCAGAAGCTGAATCGCCTTCATTCGTCTCTGTTCTTAAAAATTGTCGAAAGTCTGGATCGCGACCGAATTGAACTGACTTGCAGCAGCGAAGTGCCGGTTTCGGTTAAAGATAGCCCCCGTCAGCGACGTCCGTCCCGTCAGCAGGATTGCTGCCGTAACGCGGTGCTTGTAATCAGGGAAGCAAAGCTGCTGTGCAGTTTGTCAATCTCACAGTGTGTGATATTGTTGCAAAGACGTTGCTTAACATCTTGTCACCTTACGTCAGTTTTTGGCAACAATCGGACATTGCTAACGTCAGGAACCGACTTCCAGGACCCAATAAACGCATGTCGCCGTCACTCAGGAAACTCGACCAATTGTTGCGTCATCGCGCGACCACGGTGGCTGAGCGACGGTTGAAGAACCAGTTGATTGCGGATAGCGTCTTTGCGACGTCACCCTATCTGACCGATCCCAATTTTCGACGTTTCCACGCCGACGATATTCAGTTGTTGTACGAGCTGTATGACGAACACTATTTCGAGGAGCAGTTGCTACGCAGCCTGAACCCTCAGCAGATTTCTTTTCGCCTGTCCCCTCGAATGACGCGCGCAGGCGGAAAGACGACGCGCTGGGGCGATCGGCTTGGCAGGACTCCGTCACGTTATGAAATCGCAATCTCGTCAACGTTGCTGTTTGAATCGTTTCAGGATCCTGAACGAGGCATTACCGTCACCGGTCTTGAGTGCGACACTCGGTTGGAAGCGCTGATGAGGATTATGGAACACGAGCTCGTACATCTGACGGAACTCCTGGTGTGGACGGATTCCAATTGTTCGCTGGGACGATTTCAGGATATCGCCAGTCGGACGTTCGGGCACATGGATCATCGCCATGACTTGATTACGCCCAGCGAAGTTGCTGTGAGACAATATGGCATACGCCCTGGTGTGAAAGTTCGATTCGACCGTGGCGGAAAGTGGCTGGAAGGTGTGGTGAATCGCATTACCAAGCGCGCCACAGTGTTGGTGGTTGACCCGGACGGAAAGCGATATTCTGACGGCAGGCGTTATGTGAAATATTACATCCCGGTTAAGGAACTCGAACCGCTGGAGTGATGCCGGCCGGCGCGGCTGTCGTTGACACCCCGACAATTGTCGACTGCAACAGGGAAGACGCGCACAATCTCCGTATGTCGCAAATGGGCCAGCCGCCGAGCTTCAACATTGAATGCCTCATTCGTAGCAGAATAGCCTCGAGAATGCCGTCGGGGCGTCAACACTACGACACCGCTCAATCGTTTGTCATACGCCTGCCACACAGTCGCGAACCCTCGGCGGTGTCTGCCAATCACCAGTCGGAACAATGCGTTCTCCCTGAGTTTTTCGATCGCATCGACTGTGTCGTGAACTTTGAAGACGAATGCTGAGCGGGAAGGCGTTGTGAAACGAGGCCTGCAGTTTGAGTTCACTGATGAATTATTAGAGCCGTTTACTTATTGTTGTGAACGGTACTCTGCCTTGCGTCAGTCCACGATGACGACGACGCTGGTGATGTTGTCGCGGGAGCCGCCTTCGAGGGCTCCGTCGACCAGAGCCTGAGCGATTTGCTGCGGGTCGTCAGATGATGTCAACAATTCCCGGATGACGTCGTCGCCAATGCCGTCTGTGACTCCGTCGGAGCACAAAACAAAGCGGTCGCCACTTTGTGGCCGAAGTTCCACTGCTTCAGTTCCCGCAGCGCCGTCTTTGGTACCCAGGTAGCGGTACAGCACGTTGCGATAACGATGAGTCTTCGCTTCTTCTTCGTTAATTGTGCCGGCTTCCAGGAGTGCCTGAGTCAGCGAATGGTCTTTGGTCAGTTGTGTCAGGCGGTTTTTGCGGAGCTGATAGACGCGACTGTCGCCGACACCACCCGCGTAAAAGTTTTCGCCGGACCTGACCAGGAAAACGACCGTGGTCCCCATGTTTCGGACAGACGGATCGACTTCACTCAGCGCCATGATTTCGCTGTTGGCATGTTCGACAGATCGGTCGATTGCGCTGACGGCATCGTCTTTGGCACAGCCGCCGAAATTCAGCAGTGCTTCCAGTTGTTTCGGAATCAGTTCGATCGCCAACGCGCTGGCTTTTTCGCCTGCGTTCTGACCGCCCATCCCGTCGGCCACGATAAAATAACGCTGTGATTCATCGACGACGTAACTGTCTTCGTTGTTGTCACGGAAGTTGCCCGTGATGCTGACGTGTCCTGTGCGAAGAGAAATCATTGACGGTCCACTGAATCTTTCGGAGATAATTCCAAAACTAACGTTGATTGTTTGTTGGTAAACGTTCTGTTCTAACCGCTGTTGCCGCAGATTGTTTCAAAAACGTTGCGAATTCCAAGTGTTGTGGCAGAAATCAGCATTTCTCCAGCCTGAAACCCGGCAATTGCCCCCAACAGTCGGTTCTGACTCTCGACCAGCTGAAAAACACGTTCTTTCCCAGGAGGAAATTGTGTCTGATAGGCTCTGATCGATTCGAGTTTCATCTCAAGTGTATCGGAAATGTCAGAAACAAATCTGCCGCCACCTTCCGGTAAACAGGTTGTTTGAAAGCTTAAAGGGTACCAAATGTGGCTGTGAATACGATGAACCGGCAGGTTTTCGAAAAGTTCATCCCATTTTGTCAATCTGGAGTAAAAAATTGCCGCATCCGTAATCTGCATCGCTTGCCAGTGATCGGGTGACGCCATGGGCGTCTTGTCGGCGATCCCCATCACTAATCTTGGACGATAACGCCGGAAAACCTTTGCCAGGGCGACCCGTTCGTCAAAACCGTCGAACAGACGCCGGTTCGGCAGGGTCAGGGTTTCTCGCACCTGGACCCCAAGGATCTCCGCCGCCTTCCTGGCTTCCGCCAAACGGACTTCCGGTCCCGGGCTGAGGGGCGTGGGTTCTCCGTCCGTCAGGTCAACAATGCCGACTCGCAGTCCCTGTTGCACCATTCTGGCCAAAGTGCCCCCAACGGCGATTTCGACATCATCAGGATGAGCGCCCACAGCGATGACGTCCAACGGTTCCGGGAGTTCGGCGGAAGGATTCGACACTGAGTATGGCCTTTCGAGAATTGGTTGTTGCCACGGGCGTCAGTCGCTTATCAGCCCCGGCAGACAACGCTGAGAAGGATTTCGGCTTGGAGATTCATTAGTATTCGAAACGCGGCGGCTTCGCGACTAGGCCCGGACGGCAGGTACATCCTCTCCCGGCGCTGATAAGCCCCGCACCAACTTCAGTGCGATCACCAGGCCTGAAGGACCGACACATGTTTCGGCTGTGGCGGCCCTTCAGGCCTGCATCGCTGCCAGATCAGACTCGGCCGCGGATGCACCTGCCCTCCGGACATAATCGCTATGGGCAGGAAGCCCCAGTCACAGACAAATCAGGAACCTGCAATTAGTGCACGCGTTGACCGGGGACCGAACCAGTATCGGGGCTCAACAGGAATACTTCTGAACCACCGGTACCGCTGGCGCAAACCATACCCTGGCTAAGCCCGAACTTCATCTGGCGTGGCTTGAGGTTGGCCACGCAGACGACGAGTCTTCCGACCAGAGTTTCGGGTTCGTACGCGGCCTTGATGCCAGCGAAGACGTTGCGAGTCTCACCACCACCGAGCGACAGCGTCAGTTGCAGAAGTTTGTTAGCACCTTCAACATGGTTGGCTTCGATGATCCGCGCGACTCGCAGATCGATCTTCACGAAGTCATCGATCGTACATTCGTTCGCCAGCGGCTCATTGGCCAGCGCGTCGCCGACGTCTTTCCATGTATCGGCCTCGTGGAATTCTGCGGCGGCGTTCTCTGAATCCGATGCACCCGCATCTGCGGCGTTGTCTTCTTTGCTGTCTTCGATCATTGCTTGAACCTGCTTGTCCTCAATACGTTTCATTAAGTGTCGGAATTCACTGACAGGTGTTCCCGTCAGCGGTGTTTGGAGTTCGTCCCAGCTGTTCATGGGAGCGTTCAGGAGTTTTACTGTTTGCTGCGCCAATTCCGGCAATACGGGCGACAGATACACGACCAGCTGCCGGAACAGGTTTAGGGAAACGGTGCAGACGTCGCGAAGTTCTGCGGCCTTCTCAGGGTCCTTGTGCAGAACCCACGGCTGAGCATCTTCGACGTATTTGTTGGCTTTGTCCGCCAGAGCCATGATTTCTCTCATCGCACCGCTAAACTTGCATGCTTCGTACAGCGCGGCAATTTCTGATGCTTTGGCAGCAGCTTCGGCGAATAGATTTCCGTCGTCCGGATAGGTATCGCTGAGTTTCTGATTCGCAACGAACTTTGCCGAACGCGACGCCAGGTTGACAACTTTGTTGACGAGGTCTGTGTTGACCTTACTGACGAATTCTTCCAGGTTCAGGTCGATGTCATCCAGCCCCGAACCAAGCTTGCTGGCGTAATAGTAGCGCAGCACGCCAGGCGGAAGATGTTTCGCGTATGTCGACGCCATCACAAACGTGCCGCGCGACTTCGACATTTTTTCCCCCGCGACTGTCAGGAAGCCGTGGATGTGCACTTTCTCTGGCAGGTTGAATCCAGCCGTCTTCAGCATGCCTGGCCAAAACAGCGTGTGGAAATAGGTGATGTCTTTACCAATGAAGTGATGAATCTCCGTTTGTTCGCTGCGCCACCACGAATCGAAGTCTTCTCCATTGGCCGCACACCATTGTTTTGTGGATGCCAGATAACCGATGGGCGCGTCGAACCAAACGTACCAGTAATTGCCCGGGCTGTCGGGGATTTCAAAGCCGAAGTACGGTGCCGGGCGTGAGATATCCCAGTCTCGTAGAGTGTCGCCCAAAAAGTGCCCTTTCAGATAATTGGCCACTTCAGATTGCAGATGGTCTCCTGACTGAATCCATTCGTCCAGAAAACTGTGCAGCTGTTCGAGTTCGATGAATAGATGTTTCGCCGTGCGAATCTCGGGCGTGGCACCGGACAGCGTGCTTTTGGGATTGATGAGCTCTGCTGGCGTGTATGTTGTGCCACACTTGCCGCAGTTGTCGCCAGGCTGATCTTCCGATCTGCACTTCGGGTTGGGACAAGTCCCGCGAACGAAGCGATCTGCAAGGAACGTTCCCGCTTCGGGATCAAACAGCTGCTCAACATCCTTCTCGACGACAAGTCCCGCCTCGCGAATCGATTGCCACAATTCACCACATAACTCGCGATTCTCGTCGCTGTTTGTGCTGCCATAATTGTCGAATTCAACATCGAATTTGGCGAAGTCCGCGATGTGCGATTCTCGCATATCCTCGATCACTTCTTCTTCCGAGCGACCCTCGCGCCGAGCGCGAATCATGATCGCGGTGCCGTGAGTGTCGTCGGCGCACACATACACGCAGCGGTTTCCTCGCAACTTCTGAAACCGGACCCAGATGTCGGTCTGGATATACTCAACCAGATGCCCAATATGGATATGTCCGTTGGCGTACGGTAAGGCGGAGGTGACTAAGATTTGACGTTGTGCCATATGTACTTCCCGGAACATTCCGGCGTTCGTAGTTTGAGATCGTGAAGTGTTGAGCAATAACCCGACGAAGAACCGAGCGACCCCGTCTGTTGCCTGCGTTGCCGCGGTTTGCCCCGGAATTGGACTGAACCAACTCACGTCGGTCAACAGGGATCGCTATCTGGTTATCAGACCCCAAAACATGGGAACGGTTCAGCCGCCGATCAGCCCCGATCAGGCTGTTTCGCATCAGAGAATCACGGTGTCGATCCATGTTTTCCGGGGAAATCACAGCAAAGCGATCGCTCCACAACTTCCACCGCCGGAACATGAATGACCGTCCCGGCCTGCAAAATCACGTCCTTGAGACTCCACCGGGCCGAAAAAGCCTCACTATCATCCTCAAACGGTCCGGATAACTTCCCGTTCCGGGCGTGTTCCGTCGGTGCAGATTTTGACCATTGGGCTTCAACAGAGTATGATACGGATAGATTGCGGCACTTTGGTTGCCGTGATTTTCCCGTCTTCTCATATCGTAGCGATTCAAGTACTCAACATCCCTGAGTACCAAAGTGCATCGCGGTCCTGTCAAACATGAGTCGCCAATCCAGTATTGAGATCTCTGCTTCTCAACCGACCGAGCCCGAGGTGCCTCTGTCCGAGGTGCCTCTGTCCGAGGTGCCGCTGTCGGAGCGGCCGCTGATCGTCGTTGATCAAAATACGGTGATCTCGCCAGAGCTCGATTCGATCCCTGTCGTGATCGCCGAAACTCCGCTCAGCGCGACGGCTCAGGAGATTCGCGACCGGCTGTTTGCGTTGCCGGATGTCGCGGGCCGTGAAGAACACGCTGTGCGCATGGGGGATCTGGAGGTCAAATCCCGCATCGGCTCCGGCGGTATGGGCGCTGTGTTCAAGGCGGTTGACCTCGAATTGTCGCGAACCATCGCCTTAAAGATTCTGCACCCGACGATCGCGGCGGACCCGTCGCTGGTCGCACGATTTCGTAACGAGGCCCGGGCCTGTGCAGAGCTTGGCCACGATAATATTGCACGCGTGTTCTTTGCCGGCGAGCATGATGGCGTGCACTACATCGCCTACGAATACGCCGAAGGCCGAACGCTGAAACAGCTCATAGATGAGCATCGAGTGCTGTCACCGGAAGAAACGGTGAACTATGCGATTCAGACCACGCTGGCTCTGAACCACATGCATAGTGCCGGCATCATTCACCGCGACATCAAACCGTCGAACATTATCCTGACAACCACTGGCCGAATTAAGGTGGTCGACCTTGGTCTGGCGCTACGTGACAGCCGAGATTCGATCGGCGACCTGACCGTTGCCGGAACAACGCTGGGCACGTTCGACTACATGGCGCCCGAACAGGCGCGCGATCCGCACGCGGCTGACATTCGCAGCGATATTTATTCGCTGGGCTGCACGCTGTATCACATGCTGACTGGACAACCGCCGTACCCGGATGGAACGGCCGTTCAGAAGATGCTCGACCATCAGGGCAAAGCACCGCCGGATCCCCGGTTGATTTCGAAGGATCTGCCTGCGGAAGTGGTCGCTGTTGTTCAGAAGATGATGAATACGAATCCGGACGAGCGGTATCTGGATCCGGGTCAATTGCTCTCAGACCTGATGGACGTTGCTTCGTGGATGGGGCTTCGCAGTGTTCCAGCCGAAGGTCTCATCTGGCGCCGGGTGCCGGTGACTCGGGTGCGCGAACTATCCGGAGCATTGTTTGTGACCGGGGCTGTTGTGGCAATTTGTCTGACTGCACTGGCGATGCATTTCCTGCCGTCCAGCAAACTGTCTGGTCCCGACGGCGTTCCTGAATGGGAAAGGTTTTTTCGGATCCATCCGCCGCAAGTCGTGTCCGACGGAATGCAAAATCAAGGGCCGGTGAAACCTTCGAAAGGAGCGTCCACGCCCGATGTGAAAAACGCGGCAGTCGGCACAGGGGAGGCCGAAAGTTTTCCCATCGCGACGACCGGGGACCCGGACGGCAGCTTTTCTGATGTTCCGCCTGTACGAGAACAGCCGTTGGGGCCGTTTATTGTGTATCATCCGGATGGAAAAAGGGAAGCTGTATCCAGTTTACAGAAGGCGTGGGGCGAGGCCAGGAATGGCGATGTCATCGAACTGAATTTCACTGGCCCGCGGGCAGCACCAACCTACAGGCTGGGCGCTTTGTTGCGAGAACAACAGCATATCACAATTCGAGCTGCCGCTGGGCATTCGCCGGTCGTCGTATTCGAGGGCGGTGACCGACTGGACCGCGCCACCTTTCCGGGGCAGTTGTTTTACCTGTCCGATAATTTGAAGCTGACGATTTCCGGAATTCACTTTCAGGTGAATGTGAAAGCAGATGTTGATGACGACAAGTGGGTGTTGTTCGAGTGTAACGGTTCAAATCGCGTCGACATGCAGGACTGCCGGATTACTGTTGAGAACCGGGCTGGTGTCGAAACCAGTGTGTTTCGTTTTAACGATCAAACGTCAGTGGCTTATGCTGGCGAGCGGACGGCGATTACCCTGAAGAACGTCGTCATTCGTGGCGGTTGTGACTTAGTGCAGATCGATGATCAGGCGGGCGGCAGTGTGACGACGCAGAATTGTGTTCTTGCGATCAATGGTTCATTGGTCAACAACCGCGGGAGTGATGCTCGTGTGCCGTCCGGCGAACTGGCACTGAACATGACGCATACAACCAGCATTCTGGCGCAGCCGGCGATCCGCATGCGTGACAGCGAATACCTGGACGGTGGGGAAGCGGATCGCACTTTGCCGCGAGTCGACGTGACTAGTGAGGCGTGTGTGTTTTCTTCGCTGGATACTTCCGGAACGTTAATCGATATCAAAGGCAACGCGTATCGCGAAGCATTGCAGGATCATCTTACCTGGAATGGAAACCAAAACCTCTACCATCACTACGTCACCTTTTGGGTCATAGAAAGTGCTTCGCTGGATGGTGACGTACGGCCGTATTATTTCAACGAATGGGTGTCGACGTGGGATCGCAGTTCATTGGGCAGCGAAGTGGCCGCGGAACTCATGCTGGATGACGTATGGCAGAATCTCGATGCGTCGCCGGAAGCAGCCATGTTGAGCCGTTTGCCTGTCGGTGCGTTTGAGTTGAACCGTCGTTTCTTCTACGACATGCCGGACATGCCGGCTCGGCACGCTGTGGACAAAAACGGCGCGATTATTGGTGCAGACATCCTGCAACTGCGTCACTTCCCTGCGATTGGAGCAGTACCTGCCATTGTGGAAGAAGTGCAGCCTGAGCCAGTCGTCGAGCCGACGCCGACGCCGACACCGATACTTCCGCTGAACTAATCTAAGGAATCGTCCGGACTGTTCCTGAGCTACAGTGTATTACGCTGACTTGTGGCCGCGGGGCACGCGTTTCGATCGAAGACAGCCTGCTCCCGCGGGGTGCATTCCCGTTTTGCGGTTTGGTTTTGTGTGTTTATGCGGTTGTTTGTGAGGATTTTCTGGCGTCTTCAGATTTTCGTGTCATGGATTGGGGAGTCAGAGGGGGCGGGAAGTTTCACTGCTGAATTTGCAGTACTTGGGCGAGGAAGTGATCGTTCCATCCG
>CALFOL010000738.1 GCA_937919915.1 uncultured Planctomycetaceae bacterium | reverse complement strand
CGAAAGTTTCGAGCTCTTCGTTCAGCCTGAGTACGGCGTCCAAATCACCAGATTTCTGAGATCGTTCCATAAGCCCGCGCAGAGCGGCAAGAATTTTGGTTGCCTGTCCACTTTCGCCGTCCCGGAATGTCTGTTTTGCTGCATCAAGCTTGTTCGATTGGTCCTGGGCGGTCGCCACTGAGCTCACATTACAGCACAGCATAAACGCGATCAGACCTGCTTGGCCCCTGTACATTTTCGGGTTCCCCAACGCTGGAAAGTGGCAGTAAAAATCACAGGGGCATTGTAGACCTTAAGTGAGGGGATACTACTCCAGGACCGCGTTGCGCATGACGAAGCCCGACCATATGGTCGGGCTTCGTCATGGGTGTTCAGCACTCGTCAGCTTAGACAGGGACGCCGCCAAAGCGTTTGGCAAAGCGAGTTGCTCGATGATGAGCGTACCATTGTCGTTTGGCGATATCGGCAGCAAATCGACGTTTTCGGCTTCCATCTGGCATTTGATCGCTCCTGTTTGAGTTCGCTTTGGATCTGATTACCGAAGCGAAATCACGGCTGCTTTGTGACGAGGTTTCCGGAGCGATTCCGCTCGAAACAGAATCCAATCGGCAGCAGTCAACGGTGGGGGCTAACAAACTCACGTATTTCCGGGGCGAAGACCGCACAGGTTTCTGCAGAAAGGCACAAAATTCCCCGCGATCGTCTTCGCTTGACCTTCGCCGCGCACATCATCATTCTCACACCCCTGATTCCCACCCAATTGAGGTTCGATATGCTCCGACTAACTTTCCTGATCGCACTGGTTTCGCTTGTGCCATTCCAGATGGCATTTGCTGACAGCGCGGTACCGTTTCAGCATTCGCTTAGTTCCGCAGCGAATTCTCACAGCGACGCGTCCTGGCGAACATCGTCGAACGAAGTCAAAACCGATTGTCCGCACAAGTGGTCGATCGAAAAGAAGACTCTGCACGGTGGCAAGCAAGAGGGCGTCGAGACAATCACGATCGACAACGGCGTGATACGCATTGTGTTGTGCCCCACCCGAGGCATGGGGATTCTGCATGTGACCAAAGGCGACCTGCAGTTGAAGTGGGACAGCCCAATCAAGGAAGTTGTTAACCCACAATATGTGAATCTCGACAGTCGCGGCGGCCTTGGATGGCTGGAAGGCTTCAACGAATTCATGTGTCGTTGTGGCCTGGAAAGCAACGGCCACCCGGGCACCGATAAGTTCATCAATAACGTCGGTGACGAAGCCGAAATGGATCTAACACTGCACGGAAAAATCGCCAACATTCCCGCCAGCAGTGTGGACGTCGTCGTGGATCGCACGGCACCCTACGCAATTCATATCAAAGGACAGGTGAACGAAAAACTGCTGTTTGGCCCCAAACTGGAACTGCACACGGAGCTGGTTGTCATCCCCGGAGAATCATCGTTCCAGCTAGTCGATGAGATCAAAAACGTGGGTGCACAAGAGCAGGAATTCGAAATTCTGTATCACGCGAATTTCGGCAGCCCATTGCTGGAAGCGGGAGCGAAAGTTGTCGCACCGGTGAAGAGTGTGAAGCCGTTCAACGATCGAGCGGCTGAAGGTCTGAACACATGGAACGTTTACGACGCGCCAACCACCGGATTCGTTGAACAAGTCTATCTGCTGGAACTTGCGGGCGACGACAGCAATCACACCACAGCCCTGCTGCACAATAAAGCGGGCGATAAAGGAGCCACCATCAGCTGGTCACTGGCAGAACTGCCACACCTGACGGTTTGGAAAAACACAGGCGCGTTGAATGATGGCTACGTTACGGGGATCGAACCTGGCACGAACTATCCAAACAACCGCAGCGTCGAACGCGCGGCTGGTCGAGTTCCCAAACTACAACCAGGTGCCAGTCACCAAATGACATTGAAGTTCGGGCTGCATACGGGAATTGACGAGGTCGGCGCTGCATTGAAGTCGATTGGTATGATTGAGTTCGAAGGCAAAGCGATCGACGGAAACGCGACTCGCGTTGAAAGCCTTCAGCAGTAGCGGACCAATGCAAAAAAAACGTCGCACGTGGCGGTTCAAGATGGCGGTTTCCGCCACTGTTGCGATTGGTTCGCTGTTGCTGGTGGAGCTGCTGCTACGAGTCATCGGTGTCGGATTCCCGCGTCCGTATGTTGCCGACGAATTCATTGGAACGCGACTGCAGCCTGGTTTTCACGGCTGGTTCAGCAAAGAAGGGGGAGCCTGGGTGCAGGCGAATTCCCGCGGCTTTCGCGACGACGAACACGGCCCGGAAAAGCCAAAAGACGAGCTGCGGATCGCGGTGCTGGGAGATTCGTACGTCGAAGCCGCACAGGTGGCACTTGGGGACACGTTTTGGAAAGTCCTCGAAGCTGAGCTGAACAACGGGGGGCGCTCACGAAAATCCGCCACAGTCATGGCCTTCGGAGTTTCCGGTTTCGGGACTGCTCAGGAATTGCTCACCTATCGGCATTACGTCACACCCTTGCGGCCCGACATCGTGGTGCTGGCAATGACGTTGACCAACGACCTCCGCAACAATTCAAAAGCCCTTGAACCTGTGCAGGAACGTCCGTTCTTTGTGCTGGCAGATGGAAAACTTGTTGAGGACCGCAGTTTTCTGCAGCATCCCGTCTTCCTGAGTGCACAGGACAGCGGAACACAGTTTAAGACGTCGCTTATCAATGCCTCAAATGTCCTGCAGGTTGTTGCGGAATGGAAAGGGCGTCGTGGACAACCGACCCCGAAGAAGCCTGGGCAGCCAACAGAAGCCGGCCTGGATGAGTCAATCTATCGAGCCCCCATCAGCGCCAATTGGACAGACGCATGGGCCGTGACGGAAAGCATGATCAGCCTGCTGAATGAGGAAGTCACGGCGGCTGGCGCGAAGTTGGTCGTGGTGACTTTGACCGATGGCATGCAGGTTCATCCTGACCGATCTGTCTACGAAGAATTTTGCCGAACGGTCGGCACAGCTGATCTCACCTATGCCGACCAGAGGATTGCCAATGTGTGCGACACCCTGGGAGTCGCAGTGTTGAACCTGGCTGGCCCAATGCAGGAACGGGCAATTGCCGAACAGACATTTTTCCACGGATTCACTAATACGGCCATCGGGGAAGGGCACTGGAATGTCGATGGCCACCGCGTTGCTGGAAAGTTGCTTGCCGATTTTCTGCGGAACTTCGAATCGGATCCGAAATGACGAACGTTTTCTGTTTCATGCGATCCGTCGTTAGGGCGCCGCAAACTGGACCGCCTTGCCTGGCCACCGTTTGTCACTGGTCAACTGATCCACAAACGGCAACGACGTTCGCTCGACGTGTTGTAGAAGAACAGGAACTCTGAGTGCTGCCAGCGCCGGCGGAATCTGATTGGTGTCCATAACTTTCCTCAGATTCAGCACAGCAAACGACGGCGGAGTGTGCTCTGTCAGCCGATGGATTCGGACAGCATCCACCGGCTCTTCGAACAGCGAAGCCAGCAACACGGTACCGCCATGTGTTCCACTTTCGGCCAACGCGAGTTTGGCACCGCTCTTGATTTGGCTACGGACGATTTGCAGCGCACGCCGCAGATCCCAGATCCGCATCGTGTCGCATGTCGTGCCGATCAACTGGTAGCGACGTTCGATTTGGGTCAGCTTCTTTTTGTCGCCAACATACGCGTGAGACCCAATTCCGCGGGGCGCAAACACAGCAACGGCATGGCCTTGTCCTGCCGTGTGTTTGTGCAAATATGCATCGAATGCTTTCTGAGAATCAGTCGCCGATCCTTCCGTGTTAAAGATCTGAAACGCATAGTCGTCCCAGTGCTGTTGATCCGCATAGAACAGTTCAAGCTGCTGGATTTCCGAAAGACTGTGATCTGCCGGGGCACCGCGGTCGACATTGCGAACCACAACATCCACAAACAGGTTGACGTGCTGCTGACTTTGGAAGTGAATACGGGAGACTGTATACACACCGTCCCTGGCAACTGGCAGCCGTTCCAGGCGGATGCTGTTGTCCGGTTTCCAATGTTGTTGCGAATCCGGCCACGCGGCAAAGGACTGTCGCCGCAGTTGAGACACCATTTGCTGTCTCCATTGTTCAGGATCAGCGAGCACTCGATCAACCGCCGCCGTACCACCATCCGTCCCACGAACGCCGAAACTTGCAGGGACAAATGTTTCATCAATGACGGTATTTTCCTGATCGTTCGGCGGTGCTGAAAACACCTTCAGCTGTTCGGGTTCGAAGAACTTTGTGGCTGCGGTTTCAATGAGACCTTCGTCCTGTCTCAGCCAGCGATTGAACCAGCGAAAGGCGTGCACGCGTAGTTCCTGCGTGTCTTTGTGAGGCCCTTCCGTGATATGCAGCCCGTGGTGCTGTGGTTGATTGTACAGGTCGTAGATATGAGCCACCTGCTGATGAACGTGGACAACGCCATCCAGCGGGAAGATACTGTCTTTGTCTGTGTTGCTGATCAGCAAGGGCCGGGGAGCCACCAGAGCTGCAACAGTGGCGTAGTCCCAGCGATACGTGTTGACCATGTACATACAGTCGCAGTGGCCTTCCACACAACCGTCCACGACGTGGTTCCTGAGCGATGTGATACCAGCAACCGGGACAGCGCATTTAATACGGTCGTCCAGGGCGGCAATCCACCAGCTGTACGCTCCGCCTCCCGAACGCCCGGTGACTCCGATGCGATCCGCATCGACTTCTGATCGGGTTTCCAAATAGTCCAGCGCGCGGATGCAGTTCCAGGCTTCGACACCAGCCGGCGTGTAACCACGTGAATTCCACCACCAGCGATCGTAGCGATACGTGCCGTGGTGAATGCCTGCGATTTCGCCGAGCTGCAATGTGTCGATGGTCAGGCAGGCGTAGCCATTGCGAGCAAACCATGCTCCATGGTGATGATACGCCGTCTTATTGCCAAAGCTGACGCCGTCCTTTTCAACACGGGCATGACCGCAGACATAAAGAATTGTCGGCAGCGGTTTTTCGACGACTTTCGGCAGATACAGATTGCCTGTAACGTACAATCCCGGTGACGACTGAAAGTGGATCTTCTCAACACGAAACTCCGCTTCTTCGATCGTGCCGGTCACCTGAGCTCGCAATGGAGTTCGTTCGGGCAACGGACTCAGTCCCAGCATATCAAACAACTGGCCGCGGAGTTTCGGCCTTGCGGCTTCCCACTGATCCAGCGTCTCATAGTTAAGCAGCGATTCCTGCTGTTCAATCTGCGACACCTGATCCTGAAAGTATTTCTCCAGCTCCGGATTCTGCTGCAACGACCGATCAGCGGCATCAGCCAGCGTTGCCGTCAGAACAATCAAAACACCAATGCGCGACAGCATATCGTGACTCCTGAAACTGAATTCCGGAAACTCTGCATTGGCCCCACGTCATACAATTTAAGCGCGACCGATCAGTTCCGGGATCGGTTTCCCGTGGTCAACAATCGCCGTAGGACGACCGTTGAGATCTTTGAGAAACACGTTCGCAGAATCGATCCCAAGGTGATGGTAGATCGTGGCCAGAAAATCGCCGGGGCCGCAAATGCGTTCGATCGAATCTTCGCCGCGTTTGTCAGTGGCACCAATGAAACGGCCTGTTTCGATACCACCGCCAGCCCAGATATTTGAGAACGCTCGAGGCCAGTGATCGCGCCCCGGCTGACGCGTACCGGCCGCCGCACTGGCATTGCCGGCACCGGTGCTGGGCTGATAACTAATCTTGGGCGTGCGGCCGAATTCGCCCGTCACGACAACCAAAACGCGTTTATCCAGCCCACGATCGTAGATGTCTTCGATCAGCGCCGACACCGCCTGGTCGTAGGCCTGAGATCGAAACTTTAACGCGTCAAAGACGTGATGATTGACCGCGTGGTCGTCCCAGTTGTTCACTCGTCCACACAGCGGACCATGCAGACTGCTGCTGAGAACCTCGACGCCCGCTTCGACCAGTCGCCGTGCCATCAACAGCTGCTGGCCCCACGTGTTGCGGCCGTAACGGTCGCGCGTTTTTTCAGTCTCTTGACTCAGGTCAAACGCATCTTTCGTTTTCGGATTCGTCAGCAGCGTCATCGCCTGAATTTCGAATTCATCCAGCGCCTGCAGTTCGTTGGCATGGTCGAACGCTCGTTCCAGCGTGTCCAGGTTTTGACGCAGTGATGTACGGCGACCAAGATTGCGGACCTCGTTGAGATCAGAGAGCCCGATGTTCGGCACCACAAAATTTGGCTTGTTCGGATCTCCGCTCACTGCAAACGGCGAATAGGCGTCACCCAAATAGGCGGAACCCGTGTAGCTTGTCGGTGGGTTCACACCAACATACACGGGCAGCGGATTCGTGCGTGGGCCACCCTGAGACCGCATGTAATTTGCGACGGACATCCAGTCGGGCAAACGCGGTTTCGGTTTGTCGCGTGTGTCGGAATCTCCGGACAGCAACTGCATCGATCCCGCGGGATGACCGCCCGCTGTTTGACGCATCGAACGCAGCACGGTGAACTTGTCCGCGATCGCTGCCTGCATTGGCAGAAGTTCGGTGAAGTCGAGTCCTGGAACTTTTGTGTTGATCGTCGAGAACGGTCCGCGGTACTCGCTCGTCGTGTTAGGTTTCGGATCGTAGGTGTCGATGTGCGAACATCCACCCGGCTTCCAGACCATGATCACGGCCGTTTTTTCACGATCCGCTTCCGCCCCCACACCGGTGGCTGCCTGAGCCGCGCGCATGCGCAGCAGGCCGGGAAGAGTCAAGGACGCGAAACCGGCCAGGCCCATTCTCATGAAACCGCGGCGAGTTCCCGGGCCGTGGCAGAAGTTTGATGATGCGTTGAAAGGGTGATTCATTTCTTCGGTGCCTCCTCCGCGGCAGACACGCGGATCGTGATGGGCTGTGACACGACAATGTCGACAATGTCTTTCGGGCTGGCCTTTGCAACAGCGGCCTTCCTGTTCTTATCGGCTGCAGCCACAGCGGCTTCTGCAGCCTTCTGTTTGTCGGCGGCAGCCTTTGCCTCAGCCTCAACAGCCGCCTTTTGTTCGGCTGGAGCAGTCTTCGCAGCGTCTGCCAGATTTTTCGCTTCGGCAACCATCGCTGCCGCTTTTTCTTTCGCGACCTTCAGCGACTCTTCGGCAGCAGTGACCGCTTCCGGATGGTATTTATATTTCGCCACAGCACTACCGTAGAAGGCAATTGTGTAATCACCGGGCGGAGTTTTCAGTTTGGCCAAATCGATGACTGCGTCCGATGTTTCCTGATCCAGTGGTGCGTCGAAGGCCGCGTTCTTTTCGAAGCCAGCTCCAAACGTTTTCAGACTGATCTTTTTACCGGACAAGTCGCAACGGCGAGTATGCACCAGTGGGATGGTCAGTTTTCCGCCGACAACCACTTGCCAGACTTTTTCTTCCGCGGGGGCGATCGTCAACGGTGCGACTTCAGAACCAGAAACGCATACCGGAAGATCGGCCAACAAACGCGGATCAGGAATTTCGCTGGCGGCATTGGCGACAGGCCACTTCATCGAAGCGACGTGTCCTGGCCTGATCACCTCGACACCGTTGATGATGGCTTTCGCCGAAAACGTGGCACTAGTCAGACCTCGCGGAGCATTCTGATCTGCTGTGATCAACATGATGCCGCGCTGCTGACCCTTGTCGATTTTGAGCCCGCTTGCGGTGACTCCATCCGGCAGGTTTTCCAGAACAAGATTGATTTCGTCGTCGAATCCATCGCGGCGAATCGCGAGCACTTCGATCGCCATGGTCGAACCGCCACGTAAGGAAACGGGCTTCGAAAGTGCGTTGCGGTCACCGTTTCGCAGGCCCATGTGCAGCGCCCAGCCGACGACTGCGAAGTCCGGCGTGGCTTTACGAATGATCAGACGATAGATATTGCGAGGATCGTTTCGCGTCCCGCCGAACAAATCGGACAGTTGCAGGCGATGCACTCCGTCTACCTTGATTTCGATCTTGCCAATAATATCCGCCGTACCCGCATTGTACGGAGGACCGTCGTAAGAATATCCGTTGCTGGACACCTTGATCGGGCTGGGAACGTCCGTCAGTTCCACAAGATCGGTCAGTTTTTCATCGGCTCCTTCACCGGCCACCTGCTGGACGACGATAGACGGATCTGTCGGCAAACCGAATCGTTCGGAAGCCACTTCCACCCACCAGATCTCGCCCTTTGTCGCCGTGAATTCGAACGTATCAACGTCAGCCGCGGGATAAAAACTGCCAGCGATGTCGCAGGGCAGCGTGATCTTCTGAATTTCCACCCCCGCGTTGTTGGGCTCCACTTCGGCGACAACCGCATCGTCCGTCAAACCGTGTGGCGGCCAGGAAAACGAATTCACCGTTTTCGTCGATGGCAGTCTGGCGACCAATTCATCGACCGTTGCTGACTGAAGGGCCAGTCGATAGAAATAATAGGGGCCGCCACTGAAGGTGAGGTCGTGGGCTTTCACGACGTACCTGCCGTTTTCCGGGGCGGTAAAATCGATTGCTCCACCGCGTCGTTCAACGACCAGGTCGTTGCCCGCAGCGTCAGCTACGATCAGTACGGGCGTGAGTTTCGAATCGATGCCTTTGGCCGCACAGTCGACGACGACTCGCTGGCCCTGTTTCGCTTCGAACGTGTAGAAGTCGACAGCCTGCCTGGTCATTGACGCATTGCAGATGGTGTCCATCTGCAGCGGCATCGCTGTTTCCAGAGTTGTGTTCTTGTTGACGCGTACCGCTTCAGGCAACGCGCTAATGTTAAACGCGCGTGATGAGGACACCCCCAGCCGCGTCATGATGCGCGCTTCATGAATGCCAGCCGGGCAGATGTCAGCGATCGCAACGACGAACTGGTTTGGGATCGGCACACCGTCTTCGCCGAGCTTCGCAGTGGCTGTGATACCGGGATGAGAAAAGCTGAGTTCGTCAATAATTTCCGCATTTTCGGCGGAAATTGTGACTTCGACCGTGGTGCCGATTTGCCCGCCCATGGGCATTGTCGTCAGCAGCCGCGGAGCTGGCAGACAAACAGATTGCGCGAAGGCGCCAGAGCACATAAGGGTCGTTGCGGACAACGCCACGATATTGAGGTTTAATCGAAATCGATTTGTCATCCGCTCAATTCCTACGATCGACTTGAAGTTCTTAAAGCAGACGTCACTCCGAGCGACGTCTGTTTTAGTGATTAAACAAGAACTCTTTGGTATTCATTATGGCCCAGATCAGATCCTGAAAATTCTGTTTCGCCGCTTTGGTCGCTTCGACAGGTTTTCCGTCAGCGTCTATCGCGGGTTCGTTGAGATAACTAATCGCTGTAGAAAGCTCGTCGGGCCGTGGTTCTCGGGAAAAGGCCGCCAGATAAATTTCTCGGACTTTGTCTGCGGGTTCTGAGTTACTGGATGCCAGCGTTAACGCGCGTCCCTGGGCTGTTGCCAGCTTCGATTTAATTTCCGACGAATTCAGCAAGTGCAGGCTTTGAGCCAGACTGGACGACTGAACACGTTCGCATTCGCAAACACTGTTGCTGTCGGGGCGTCCGAAGACTCGCAGAAATGCGGACGCCTTGTTGTAGCTGTTATCCGGCAAAGCCACCGCGCTGGTGCCCGGTGGCAGGTTGGCAAAAGTTGTTTTGGCGCCCGTGAGGAGATCGATTGCGTCCAACAGAACTTCCGCCTGCAGACGACGCGGGTAGTAGCGAGAATAATTCTGTCGGTCGACCAGGTTGTGTTCGTTCGGCGTGGCACTCAGCTGATATGCCTGGGACTTCACGATCACGCGGACCAGTTCTTTGAGGTCGAAGCCGCTGTCGAGGAAATGCTTTTCCAGTGCGGCCAGCAGTTCTGGGTTTGTCGGCGGGTTCGTATCGCGAATGTCGTCTTCCGGTTCAATCAGGCCGCGATGGAAGAAGTGTTTCCAATAGCGATTAACGAGAGCCTTCGCGAAGAACGGATTTTCCGGCGACGACATCCAGTTGGCCAGGATTAAACGCGGATCCTTGTCTGCAGCGATGTCACCCACACTGTCGCCGAAGGCCACGGGTTTCAGATCGATACCGGTCTTCACGTTCTTTGCTAACGCGACACCACGTTTGTGAAAGATCAGGTCTTCATCCGCTGTTGCAGTGGGCTTGCGACCGATCTGACTGAAGAACGCGGACAGACTGTAATAATCGTCCTGGCTCCAGCGTTCGAACGGATGATGATGACACTGAGCACACTGCAGTCGTACGCCGAGAAACAGTTGAGCGACATCTTCCAGTTGCTCCTTTGGCTCTTTGACGCGCTTGTACCACGCAACTGGCGGATTGCCGATGATGGTTCCGGTGGCAGCAAGCAGTTCTCGCACCAGCTGATCGTAAGCGACGTTGGCCAGCAGGCTGTCACGGATCCATGCATGGAAGGCGAAGTTGGATGTGATGTCGCTGGCTGCGTCACGTCGGTTCTTCAGCAGCGTCGTCCATTTGTTGGCGAAATAATCCGCATACGCCGGACTCTTCAGCAGAGTTTCAACAAGCCGGTCTCGCTTGTCCGCCGCCGTGCTGGACAGAAACTCTGTCGTTTCCAGTTCGGTCGGCAAGCGTCCGGTGATGTCCAGTGAGACGCGTCGAATGAAGACGGCGTCGTCACACACGGGGGACGGCGGAATGCCGATTTCTTTCAGATTGGCGAACACATAGTTGTCGATAAAGTTGTTTGGTTCCGGTACTTCGCCGACTGGCGCCCCCAGCGGAACCGCGGCCGTGAACACCGCCGCTTTTGCCTGGTAACGTAGCATGACAGACACCTTGCCGGGAATGTCGTGAATCTGCACAAGTCCGCTGGCTGACACATCCGCCATGGCTGTGTCGTTGGATTCGAACAACGCCAGCTGCGTGACATCGCGAATTGATCCGTCAGAGTATGTTGCGATCGCTTTCAATTGTTGCTGCATCTGCATGGCGACAATTCCGCGCGGCGGCTGAACTTCGACAGACAGCAGTTCTGGTTCTTCTGGTTGCTGGTACGGGGTGCCCTGTTGGATCCAGAGCAGGATCGATTGATAGCCGGACGATGTTTGGGCCAGCCGCAGTCCGCCGCCGTGCGGCGTCCGGGCAGAAGCTTTCATCAGAATCAGGCTGCGTTCCGGAACAGCACGAAAAAGTCTTCTACCACGCGCTTCCTTGAGCAGGCTTTCATAGTCTTCTGCAGGTTCAAAGCCGAGCAGCGAAAGCTGAAATCCTTTTTGACCGCCACCGGCTTTTGCATGGCAGGCTCCGGTGTTACAACCGGCCTTTGTCAGCACGGGCATCACATCGTTCACGAAGCTCACTGGCCGATCAGATTCCGCGGCCGCTGGGCGCAAATCCAGACAACATGCGATCAAGACGAACAGAAGTCGGCTCTGAAGCACCAGGCGTGAACTGGTTGATTTTAAGTTTGAGGCCCTCATGTCGTTTCCGATTGAGGCCAGAGAAATACAACGGAGGGGCCGTCGCAAAAATGGCGGGATTGGTGGTGGGTACAGGCTGTGCAGGACAGCCGATATGTCGATATGTCGATATGCTAACGCAGCGCGCTGCCTGAGTCCACCTTGTACTTAACAGCCGAAGCGGGGGCGGAAGTCTGGGGGACAGGCGAACAAACCGTCTCGCGCCTGTTTTTGCGGCATCCTTGTTTTCGCACCGAGGAACAGAATCGCCGCGTATTGCGCAGTCTGAAAGGCAAACAGCATCGTCATAAATGTGAACGTTATGACTTTTGCCATGGGGTGTCGGCTATAGATGTCTGTAAAAATCAGGCGGTGGCCATATAACAGATGCCGTCCACTTCGGCCAGATCCTGTGTGAGCTCGTTGTTGTCCAAATTGTTGAATGCTGCG
>CALFOL010000737.1 GCA_937919915.1 uncultured Planctomycetaceae bacterium | reverse complement strand
ATCAGCGTATCCGGAGCCTTCACCACCTTGTCATCTTCGATCCAGCAGTACGGCGGAAAGTTGATCACAGTATCGCCAAAATAGTGATCAAACCCATGAGCCAGCGGGCCGTCAGGAATGGTTTTCTCCCAATCGAACGCCTCCGGGCCCCATGCTGTGTTCCTGCCAGCCTTCTTCCCCTTTGCGCCTGGCTTCTTGATCGCATCCCAGTCCCAGCCCAGATGCCACTTCCCAATCGCCGCGGTGTCATAGCCGCGTTGCTTCATCATCTCCGGCAGAGTCAACCGCTGCGGCTTGAACACCGATCCACCAAACGCATTCACGATGCCGTGAAAATCTCGCCAGTGATGTCGTCCGGTCAGCAACGCATAGCGACTTGGCGTACAGATGCCGGATGATGAATGCCCATCCGTAAACCGCATCCCCTGCTCCGCCAGCCGATTTAAATTCGGCGTCGGAATCTTCGACTTCGGATTGTTCACCCGCAGATCGCCAAAGCCGAGATCGTCTGCGTAGATAATCAGCACGTTTGGATGATCTGCGGCACTGAGACTGTTCAGGCCGCAGACCAGAATTGAAATTGCGAACAGGAATTTGTACATCGTGCAGTCAATCTCCGTGACAGGATTCTGATTCTCAACCTGGATCTTCCGCGAGAATTCCCCGATGATAACGTCTGGGAATTCATGTTCCACTCGCACGGAGCCATTCATGTCATATGCAAGCGTTGAAGATCGAAGCGTCCGATCTGTTTCACTGACTGAACAAACGATCCTTGGTGCGACAGGACGTTTTTGATAATCCCCCTGTTAGTCTGAGCGTATTGCGGCGGATCTCAGTGTAACAACACACGGCATTCGTCTCCGCTTCCTCCGTCCAAAGACGTCGAGAGTCCCCATGAGTCATACTTCAAGAATTCAGCCGCACTGCGCGCAGACGAACCCGGTTCACGGTCGCGTCGTCTGGGCCCCTGTTAAGTCGATGTGGTTCGTCTCGATACTGACCGTGGCCATCTTTGCAGGGCCCGCAACGTTTTCATGGTCGGCATTAACCGTGTGCGGTTTGCTGACCACTTTTACGCTGTGCTTCGGACATTCCGTCGGTCTGCATCGCCTGCTGATTCATCGCAGCTTCCAATGTCCACGATGGCTGGAATATTGCATGGTTTTCGCCGGTGTGCTGGTAGAAATGGGTGGACCGAAAAAGATGTTGTATATGCACGACATTCGTGACTGGTCCCAGCGTCAAACGCACTGTCAGGACTTTTACATTCACCGCAGTTCGATCGGGAAAGACTGGTTCTGGAACCTGCACTGCGAATTGCAACTGGATCATCCGCCCGATTTCCAGCCGGAGGTACGCGTCAGGGAATCACATTTCTATCAATGGCTTGACCGAGGATGCTGGCTCAGATCCCTTTGGCGTTGCTGCTGTTTGCTCTCGGAGGCTTTCCATGGGTCGTGTGGGGCATCTGCATGAGAATCAGCCTTTCACTGACAGGGCACTGGATCGTTGGTTACCTGGCACATAACACCGGGCCACAAACGTGGCTCGTTGATGGAGCTGCCGTTCAGGGACACAACCTTCCAGGGCTGGGGCTCATCACAATGGGAGAAGCCTGGCACAATAACCACCATGCCTTTCCCGAATCAGCTCGCCTTGGCATTAGCAAAGGACAGAACGATCCGGGCTGGTGGCTGCTTGCGCTTTTGAGTGCGATCAAGCTTGTTTGGAATGTGCAACAACCGGGTGACTTGCCAGTCCGTGAAGAACTGCAACGGGTCGCGCAGCATTTGCATCCGGCGACGTTGCAGCCAATCCCGAAGCTTGCCACGAACGGGGTCGCTGGTCTGCGGCCCTGATCACCGGGGCATGGCCGATCGCATTAAGGTAGCCTTTCCACATCGAAACAGGCGGGTAACACAATCATCGATATTTCGTTTGGCAGTAAAGAGCAGACATGAAAACATCAACCAGGCGAGACGACAAATATTCGCCAGGCGACTCAGACACCACGTCAACCGGACACAAACCGAGCGTAATAAATCTGTGGCAGATGCGTCGAAACGCATTCCCAGGAATCGCCCCCGTCTTCGGAGACCCACAGTGAGCCCGTCGACGAGCCCATGACGAGTCGGTCGCCAGTGGCGTCAACGTCGAGTCCATGGCGGAAGACGATGTCGTAGCAATGTTCCTGCGGCAGGCCGCCTGTGAGTGATTCGAACGTCTTACCTCCGTCACGTGTGCGCGTAACCACCATCTTGCCGTCAACAGGCACGCGGCATTCGTCTTTGACACCGGGCACAAACCACGCAGTCTGTGAATCGTGCGGATGGGCGACGACCGCAAAGCCGAAACCAGACGGCTGGACATGGTCGAGCTCTTCCCCGGTATCACCGCCGTTAGTTGTGTGGAAAATACCGTTGTGATGCTGCACCCACATCGTGGCGGGATCGGCGGGGCATTGAGCCAGCATGTGCACGTCCTGAGCGTTGTTCTTCTTCGCCGCTTCCGGCGGCACATAATCGGCGCGCATGCCGTCGCCGCGAGCCGACCAGGTTTCGCCGCCGTCTTCCGTCAACCAAACTCCGCCAATCGAAATCCCAACCGTGATCGCCTGACTGTTCGACGGATGAACGCGAATGGCATGAATCCCCGGATGATTCTTCCCACCGCCAAACCACTGCCAGCGGTCGTCGCGATTCCACAGTGACTGATTCAGTTCCCACGTCGTACCGCGATCGCTGGAACGAAACAGCCCACCTGGAATTGAGCCCGCCCATAACACACCCGGTTGATCAGCACCGCCCGGCGTGAGTTCCCAGATTTCGTGCAGCGTCGAGAAATCGCGTTTCGCCCCCCATTCGCCGGAGTCAGCCTGCTGCTGCCGATCTTCGTCCGTGAATTCCGGGAACACGGGAACAGCGATTTCTTCCCAGGTGGTACCATCACCCGACGACCGATGCAGCTTGGTTCCAAAGTGCCCGTGATCCTGGGCCAGATACCGATAACCATCCCGCGGGTCTCGAAGCACCATGTGAGTTCGCAGCCGCATTTGATCATCAACAATGTAACTGCGCAGTGCCGGGTTTTCAGCAAAAACCGCCTCCAGCGCCTCGCGCACAGTCTCGGCTTCCAACGACGCCTCAGGGCAGTCGATGTGGCGTCGTAGATTCGAAGTAAAGACAACTCGAGGCATAGCAGGAATCCCCGCTTTTAGTCCACAGAATCAGCACGCGCACAATATACAACGCAGTCTTCGCCTCTGCTCCCACACATCCTGCCGCAGTGGAGACCTGCGGTCAACTCAAGGGCGAGCTCAGGAGACCTGCACCCAGCGCACGAACGGGATCAAGCGAGGATCTCAGAAACAACGTCACCATGCACGTTCGTCAAACGACGTTGAATGCCGTTGTGATAGAACGTCAATTTCTCGTGATCAATGCCGAACAGATGCAGCACCGTAGCATGAAAATCGTGCCACGGAATCGGACGTTCAACGGCCTTCCAGCCGATCTCGTCAGTTTCGCCGACCGCAAATCCGGGCTTCAAACCCGCGCCCGCCATCCAGCAACTGAACCCGTAGCGGTTGTGATCTCGCCCCGGTCCAACCTGGTCGGCATCAGACTGAGCAAACGGTGTCCGACCAAACTCCGTCGTAAACAACACCAGCGTATCTTTCAGCATGCCACGTTGTTTCAAATCCTGCAGCAGCGCAGCAACTGGCTGATCAATTCGCCCTGCTTCCAGCGTGTGATTATCTTTCACGTTCTCATGAGCATCCCAGCTGGCGCGCGGACTGCCCGCGATCGGTCCGCCGGAAAACAGCTGCACGAATCGCACGCCACGTTCCAGCAGTCGTCGGCCCAGCAAACAGCGTCGTCCCATGTCGGCCGTTTGTTGCTGGTTTATGCCATAAGATTCCTGCACCGCCTGAGTCTCCCCGCTGATGTCAGCCACGACTGGAATCGACATCTGCATCTTCGCCGCCAGTTCGTAGCTTTTGATACGCCCGGCCAGAATCGCATCTTCGCCGGTTCGCTGCATGTGCTGCTGATTGATCGCATTCACAAACTGTCGCGTCGCGGCATCCGCTGCGCCGTCAAGCTTCAATGCTGGAAACAAATCGCGAACCGGTTGATCGCCGCCCTTCAGTACAACACCCTGGTTATCCGAAGGCAAAAACGCACTGCTCCAGGTCGACGCACCGGTATTCGGCGCACCTCGTTCGTCGTTCAACACAACGTACGCCGGCAGAGATTCCGTTTCTGCTCCCAGACCATACGACAACCAGCTACCCATCGACGGATAGCCGTTGAATTCGAATCCGCTGTTGGCAACAAACAGTCCGGGTGTGTGGTTCGCCGATTGTGATTCCATCGAACGCAGAATCGTCAGGTCATCGGCGTGCCTGGCGATATGCGGAAACATGTCGGAAATCATCAGCCCGGATTCACCGCGAGCTTTGAATTCAAAATCCTCCTTCCGCAGTTGCCCGACTTTTCCGAAGAAGATGTCCGGCTTCTCATCCGTCTGCAGTGACTTGCCGTGCATCTTTGTGAGTTCAGGCTTGTAGTCGAACGAATCGACGTGACTCATGCCGCCGATCAGGCAAATGTGAATCGCCCGCTTCGCCTTCGCCGCAAGCTTTGGCAACGCAGAATCGCCGGCCTGACCATCGGCCTGCAGCATTGCCGCCAGCGCGGTGGCTCCCAGGCCGTTGACGCCCCAGTTCAGGAAGTCGCGGCGGGAGCGTCGTGAAATCTGATTCATAAGAAATGCCTTGTCTCAATCGTTTATTCCACCACTACAAATTCACTCGAATTAAACAACCCACGGCACAACGCGGCCAAACCGTGTTGCTGCACCAGCTCAGTCGACAGTCGCAATTCGTCTGTCGAAGGATCGCGACACAACGCCAACTGCCACGCTCGCACAACCTGCGCAGAAACGTCTGCACCCGCTTCCCGTTCCACACGTTCTGCAAAGTACGTCGCCATCCGCAGCACGAACGAATTATTCAACAGACTCAAAGCCTGCAATGGCGTCGTCGTCACATTGCGGCGCGGCGCCGCGGACGCCGGATCCGGACAATCAAACGTATCCAGCAGTGCGCTGCGTTGCCCTCGCGGATTCAGCCGATAGACGGTGCGCCGAAAAAACTGCGGGCCGTCCACGTCAATGGGTTCATAGTACGTCGTCCCATTGTTCGACACGATCGAAACATCTTCGAACGCGGGGCCACCCATTTCCGAATTCAGCTTTCCAGCGACACTCAGCATCGCATCGCGAATTGCTTCTGCCTCCAACCGTCGCGGCGTCATTCGCCACAGCAGCCGATTGCCGGCATCCACCTCGCGCGGATCATTTTCGGACGACGACTTCTCCCAGTCCACAGGAAGGTAACCCGCCTGTCGATACGTGCGACTGGTCACGATCAGGCGATGCAGATCCTTGATCCGATATCCGTCGGCCTGAAACATCCCGGCCAGCCATTCCAACAATTCCGGATGACTCGGACGCCCCCCGTTAAAACCAAAATCATTCGGCGAATCAACGATGCCGGTACCGAAGTGATAGTGCCAGATGCGATTCGCCATCACCCGAGAAAACAGCGGGTTATCCGAGTGCGTGATCCATTCCATCAGCTTACGTCGCCGGTCCGGTTCAGGAGCATCTGCAGGCAACGCGAAGTCCGCCTGCACTCCGGAAACGGAAGCCACGGCGCCCGGTGTAACAACGTCGCCAACGTTATCCGGATCACCTCGAAGCAGAACGTTCGTTGTCGCGCCTTGCCCAGCGGTCAGCGTGTAGATCGTTTGATTGGCTTTGGCCGCCTGAGCATCTCGAGCAGTCGATTTCTCAGCGATCTCTGCCACCAGTCGATTGCGTTCGGATTTCTGTTCCTGCGGCAACCATTCCACGATCTGCTTTTCGGGAACGTAGTTGGCGGAATCTCCCGAAGACGCCGCAACTTCCGCCGGTGTCAACGCGCGATCGTAGAACGCCGCCCGATGAATCCGCGCCGTCAGTGTCCTGCCTCCACCGAGAGGCTTATGCCGCAACCCAAAAATGAACTCGGTCTCACCCGCCTTGTACGGTTGCAGGTCCGCCTTCCGAATCGACTGCCCGTACGCAACGCCGTCTCGGTATCCGATGATGGTGCCATCCGCCTGATAAACCTGCGCGACATGAACAGGACGTTCCGCCGCATGCGTTTCGGCCTCTGCGTTAAAGGACTCTGTCCGAGCAAACCCGTTGCTGCCCGCCATCCAGCGACCAGGCTCTCGTTCGCCAAATACGATCGAATCGAACACCACCCCGTTCTTTGTTTCGATCGTGATCGCTCCTCCGCCGCGTTGGTCCAGGTTTTCAAGCTGAACCCATGCTTCCAACGTCTTCTCAGTAACATTCTTCGTCAACGCCGACGTTTCGACAAACGAATTCCCATCCACCATCAGCGCGCCGTTTTCCAGCTTCGCGTTGCCGACGGCCTTCCCGTGAAGTTCGCCAACGCTGTCTTTGAGGTCATCGTTGAATTCCCAGCGTGCAAACGCCGCAGGTGGTTCAGGAACCTCCGCGTCGCCCGTTTTTCGCGCAGCAATAATCGCCTCGCGAGCCTGCTGATTGATCGTTGAAAGACGCTCATTGAGCTGTTTTAGCGCCGTTGTCATCGACGTCAGAATCGCCTGATCGCCAGGCGACTGCTCCACGCGTTCCCCGTAGCCCAGCCCCGAGATCGTCGAAGCCATCTGGTAGAACTCACGCTGCGTGATCGGATCGAATTTGTGATCATGACAACGAGCACAATTCACGGTCAGCCCCAGAAACGTCTGCCCAACCGTCGCCAGCACTTCTTCGATTTCGTCCTGCCGAGCCAGCTTCTTCATGCGATCGCTGCCGCCAACAACCGTGTTGTGCACGCCGGCGACCCAGAATCCGGTCGCAGCGGCGCCGTCCGGCCCGCCTTTTAACTGATCGCCGAACAACTGCATGCGGACGAATTCGTCGTACGGCATATCGTTGTTAAATGCATGAATCACCCAGTCACGGTAAGGCCACGCGTTCCTCCTTGGCGCGTTGCGTTCAAAGCCATCGCTTTCGCCGTAACGAACAACATCCAGCCAGTGTCTCGCCCAGCGTTCGCCATAGTGATCCGAAGCCAGCAGTTCTTCAACAACCTTTCGATAGGCAACATCGGACGGATCTGCCACAAACGCAGCGGCTTGTTCGGGCGTCGGCGGCAGGCCGGTGAGATCAAAATACAGCCGACGAATCTGAGCTCGCGGGCTGGCTGGTGCAGACGGTACCAAACGCGCGTTCAGCTGATTCCTCAACAGAAACGCATCGATTTCATTACCGGGCGGATCTGAATGAACTTTCGGCAGCAGCACTTCCCGCAGTGGCTGCAAGGCCCACCAGTCACGACCGGCGCGCGTGTCAGTGGTGGTCGAAAACGGATCAATGGGACTGGTCCCCCACTTCGCACCACCTGCCAGCCATTGTTTCAGAACGGCTTTATGCTTGTCCTTCAGCGGATGCTTCGGCGGCATTTCATTGGCCATCACACGCTGCCAGATCAAGCTTCCTTCTGCGTCACCGGGAACGAAGACTTGGCCATTCTCGCCCCCCTTCATGGCCGATTCCACCTGCGACAAATTCAGCCCGCCCTTGAGTTCGCCCGCGCCGTGACATTCCAGACAGTGTGAGATAAAAATGGGAGCCACTGCTTTGTCGAAATCAACCTCCTGCGCCGGAACCATCGTATGTACGCAGAGAAGCATTGCAACGGCGTAGCATAGGCGGCTGGTCTGTGCACTCAGGCGAGCCGCCTGAGCTACGTCGTGCAGCAACTGAATACGGCAATCAATCATGAGCAACCAGAAAGAATCTACGGCGGGGCGGTGGAGGGAACAGACGCATGCTGTAATCTGTAACCATCCTCATTTTCGCGACTTGCGTCAAGCAATGCCGCCGCGTTGGTCGAGTCGGTTGCAACATTCTCTCATTGGTACGTAGTAGATTTCGCCAGAAAGCCGTGTGTCAGGAATTCTGGCAAATTCCACGACGCCGGTTTACATGACAAAACCTGACGATTGCCGACGCGAGCACAAAGCGAGTCGCCTGCTGATCTGGTAACTTGCCGAAACATCCCTCCGCCCCGCATAAATGCAGTGTGCCACTGGCTCGGCCAGTGCCTTCCCGTTGCAGTGTAGGAAGCACTGGCAGAGCCAGTGGCACACGATGGATGAAATAAGCAGTCGCTTATATGTTTTCGCACATAATAACCTTCGGATCATCCTTACCTGAAGCACGGGGTGGTCATTCATTATGTGCGATTATTTGTGAGCGGGTGCTTAAGCGGTTTACGAACGAGCGAATTTTAACTGCAAACACTCCAATCGAACTCCCATGCCCGAACCTGACCTCTTCCCCGACCAAAAGAAACTCATCCTCCTTGACAGCATGGCGCTGGTCTACCGCGCTCACTTCGCGCTGATTCGCAGCCCGCGATATACGTCCGGCGGGCTGTGCACGAACGGCGTGTTCGGCATGGCGAACACCGTCCTTGACATCATCAAGAAAGAAAAACCGACGCACATTGCCGCTGCGTTCGATACACCGGAACCGACTGAGCGGCACAAAATCTTTCCGGAATATAAAGCTCAGCGCGACGCGTTGCCGGAAGACATTGGCTCACAGTTGCCATACATCACGCGCCTGCTGGAAGCGTTCAACATCACCGTCATTCGTATGCCGGGCTATGAGGCCGATGACATCATCGGCACGATGGCCTATGAGGCGAACGAACAGGGCTTTCGAACGCTGATGGTGACGCCGGACAAAGACTATCACCAACTCGTCAGTGAGGATGTCGTGATCTTTCGCCCCGGGCGGCAAGGGGCGGCCTACGAAACGCTCGGAGTCCCGGAAGTTCTGAAGCACTGGGAAATCGAACGCGTCGATCAGGTCATTGACATTCTGGGGCTGATGGGAGATGCCAGCGACAACATTCCAGGCATTCCGGGCATCGGTCCGAAGACCGCGAAGACGCTGATCGAAAAATACGGTTCCATCGAAAACCTGCTGCAACACTCACACGAGCTGAAAGGTAAACAGAAAGAACGCGTCGAAGAAAACGCCGAGATGGCACTGCTGTCAAAGAAGCTGGTGACGATCCAGCTGGACGTGCCGCACAACATCGACCTCAATTCACTAACCACCAAAGACCACAACGCTGAGGCTCTGCAGGCACTGTTCGAAGAACTCGAATTCGATGGTCTCGGCAAGAAGATGTTCGGCAGTAAGTTTTCCTCATCTGCCAGTCGAACGGAGAAGATCCGCGAAAAACGCGAAGTTCAGATCCAGGCAACATTGTTCGATGACGACACGTTCGACATCAAAACAATCAAAGACGTCAAGCACGACTACCGCATCGTTCGTACGGCAGAAGAACGCGCCGCGCTGCTGACGAAACTGCTGCAGCAAAAGGAAATTTGCTTCGACACAGAAACCACGGGGCTCGATCCACGCACCGCCCTGCCCCTCGGCATCGCATTCAGTTTCGAACCACACACCGGATACTACGTTGTGCTTCCCGAAACTCCCAGCGACGACTCCGCGCAGATCAACTCGTTCACAGCGGAAGACTCCGTCGCGCATCATCCCCCAATGGGGGTACTGGACCAATTTCGTCCGGTGCTCGAAAGCGAAACGATCCGCAAAATCGGACATAACCTGAAGTACGACGTCTCGCTGTTGAAGTGGCATGGCATCGACATCGGGGGGGAGCTCATGGACACCATGCTGGCGCATTCCATGAAGGAACCGGAAATGCGGCACGGCCTGGACTACCTGTCCGAACTTTACCTGGCTTACAAACCGATCCCGACCAGCGACCTGATCGGCAAGAAGGGTGAAGACCAAAAAAACATGCGCGACGTGCCACTGGAACAGCTGGCCGAGTACGCCGCCGAAGACGCCGACGTCACACTGCAGGTCGCTCGCGCTATCGAACCGGACATCAAAGCACGCGGCATCGACAAGGTATGCTATGAAGTCGAATGCCCGCTGGTGCCGGTCCTGGTCGACATGGAATTCGAAGGCATCAACCTGGACATCGTAGCCCTCGAAAGAATCTCAAAGCAGCTGGAAGTCGATATCCAGCAACTGCAGGACACGATTTATGCGGCTGCGGGGCATGAATTCAACATCGATTCCCCC
Source organism: uncultured Planctomycetaceae bacterium (assembly GCA_937919915.1). Classification (GTDB taxonomy): domain Bacteria; phylum Planctomycetota; class Planctomycetia; order Planctomycetales; family Planctomycetaceae; genus Fuerstiella. Next base: position 1,620 of record CALFOL010000737.1, on the reverse strand, counting down.
AAACAACTGGGCGTTGTGCTGTACGAAGAAATGGAACTGGTCAAGAACCCGAAGAAGACCGCCAAGGGACAATGGTCCACGCGCGAAGCGGAACTGCAGCGATTGGCGGGCAAACACCAAATCGTAGCCGACGTGCTGGACTATCGAACCGCCCGAAAACTGAAATCGGTTTACGTCGACCAGTTACCGACACACGTCAACCCAAAGACTGGCCGACTGCACACGCACTACAGTCAGACGTGGACGACCACCGGTCGCATGCAGAGCAACGATCCGAACCTGCAAACGATTCCCGTTCGCAAAGAACGCGGCCGCGAAATCCGCGCGGCGTTCATTCCGCGAGACGACGATCACCTGCTGCTGGCTGCCGACTATTCACAGATCGAACTCCGCATCATGGCGGAACTCAGCGGTGACGAAGCCATGCTGCAGGCCTTCACGGATGGCACCGACATTCATTCCGTCACGGCATCCAAGGTGTACGGCGTTGCACTGGATGACGTCACGCGAGAAATGCGAGACAAAGCCAAAATGGTCAACTTCGGCATCCTGTACGGCATCAGCGGTTTCGGGCTTCAACAGCGTCTGGACATTCCACGTGCCGAAGCCAACGACCTGATCACGAACTACAAAAAGGAATACCCTGGCGTTCAGCGATGGATCGACAGCACCATCGAATTCGCCAAAGAACACGGCTACGTGCAGACTCAAACCGGCCGCCGTCGTTATCTGCGAGACATCGATTCCCGCAACAAAACGCTGGCCAACGCGGCTGAACGTCTGGCCATGAACAGCCCGATCCAGGGCACGGCCGCCGACATGCTGAAGCTGGCGATGATCAAGGTCCACGCGGCCCTGAAGGCGGGCAACTTCCAAACGAAAATGCTGCTGACGGTCCACGACGAAATCGTCTTCGACATGTTGAAGACAGAAGAAGATACCGTGAAACCAATCATTGAAGAGGCCATGAGAACGGCTCTGCCAATGAAGGTCCCGATCCTGGTGGAACTCGGCACCGGAACAAACTGGCTGGAAGCTCATTGAACACGCAACATACCATGGTGCGCGCTGCCCCGAAGGCGGCGACTATTGTAATCGCAGGAATTGAGCAGACATGAACGAATACGAAACGCCGGTCGATTTCCCCCATTTGATGCAGTAACACGGGGCCAGTTGGGGATTGCGTTTTTCTATCGCACTGATCCTGACCGTGATGGGTCTGGCGATTGGAGGAGCTCTGGCCTATCAGGAACACGGTCCGTCCGCTTCAAAGTTCACCTCCGAATCGCTGCTTCAGATCGTCTCCGATCCGCCGGAGGAGGCGCTAACGATCGCTGCGATTGTCAAATCGTCGCACCTCCTGGAGAGGGTTCTGCAGCAGAATCAGAACTTTCAAATCAACGGCGTGCGTCAGGAGGAATTGGTGAAGCAGGTCGCGGGCTGGATCGAAGTCACTGCTGAGACGGAAACAATCTTCAAGCTTCGGTTTCGCCATAAAAACCCGCAAATGTGCCACATGGTTGGTGAAGGTGTGACGAATGCTCTGGTGACGTTTCTGAGAGACGGGCAAGAGGGAACTTCTGAGAAAACAGCCGCGATACTGGTCGCTGCGCGAGATGA